>WAOW01000006.1 GCA_015521085.1 Candidatus Thermodiscus eudorianus | reverse complement strand
CGGGCAGTGTGTGCAAGGAGCAGGGACGTATTCACCGCGCGATGATGACGCGCGGTTACTAGGGATTCCACGTTCACGAGGGCGAGTTGCAGCCCTCGATCCCAACTGAGGCGGGGTTTGAGGGATTGCCTCCCCCTTTCGGGGTCGGATCCCGCTGTCCCCGCCATTGTAGCCCGCGTGCAGCCCGGGGGTTTAGGGGCATGCTGACCTGCCGTTGCCCCCTCCTTCCTCCGCCTTAGCGGCGGCAGTCCCCCCATAGTGCCCCCAGGGTCACCCCTGGGGTAGCAAATGGGGGCGGGGGTCTCGCTCGTTGCCTGACTTAACAGGACACCTCACGGCACGAGCTGGCGACGGCCATGCACCTCCCCTCAGCGCGTCAGGCAAGGCCTTCAGCCTGGCCATCATCCTGCTGTCGCCCCCGGTGGAGGTTCCCGGCGTTGACTCCAATTAAGCCGCAGGCTCCACCCCTTGTGGTGCTCCCCCGCCAATTCCTTTAAGTTTCAGCCTTGCGGCCGTACTCCCCAGGCGGCGGGCTTAACGGCTTCCCTGCGGCACTGGGCGGGCCCTCTCGCCCGCCCAACACCTAGCCCGCATCGTTTACAGCCGGGACTACCCGGGTATCTAATCCGGTTCGCTCCCCCGGCTTTCGCCCCTCACCGTCGGGCGCGTTCCAGCCGAGCGCCTTCGCCACTGGTGGTCCTCCCGGGATTAATGGATTTCGCCCCTACCCCGGGAGTACCCTCGGCCTCTCCCGCCCCCTAGCCCGACAGTATCCCCTCCAGTCCCCGGGTTGAGCCCGGGGCTTTAGGAGGGGACTTGTCGAGCCGGCTACGGGCGCTTTAGGCCCAGTAAGCACCCCGACCATACGCGCCGGGTGTCCCGGTTGGCCTGCAGGCGGACCATTTTGGATGCTTGAGGTCTAAGCAATCAAGCAGACGCGCTACCTGTTTAACCCCATAAATTTCAAGGGAGTACCAGGTATGGCGCTCCTTCTTTCTCAGGTATATGTGATATTTTACACCACATACATCTAGGTACTTGGGGACGGCCTCTATGAGTTCGATCCTGGAGTTTGTGAACCGGACCCTAACCTTAGAAGGAGTACAATCTCCTTCTGCATCGAACAATCCACTGACATAATAGGCGGTGGGGTTCTCCCTTAACCTGTCAATTAGACTCTGTATACCCGTAACTACATTCTTCCGGTATAGTCGTAGGTAGCAGTATCGAGATCCACGGTAGACGCTATATCTGGCCGTGTTGAAACATTTCCTGATTATCTCCGACAGGTAATCAATTTGCAAGCACTCTCGGTCAGTGACTTTGAGCTCATATCCTCTTCTGGGATCAAAATACAAGAGGCCGTCTCCATCAACATATCCAGCAAGATACTCAAGCAGACTATTACACTCCAAGTCCGCCCACCAGGCCAACTCGAAGACAACCCGGTCTCGCGGGGCTGGTATTACCGCGGCGGCTGACACCAGTCTTGCCCCCCGCTTATTCCCCCGCCTACCTACAGCGGGGAAAAGCCCCCACGAGGGGGGCACTCGGGGTAGCCCCGTCACGGTTGCCCGCATTGCGGAGTTTTCGCGCCTGGTGCGCCCCGTAGGGCCTGGGCCCTTGTCTCAGTGCCCATCTGGGGGCTCCCGCTCTCACGGCCCCTACCCGTCGTAGGCTTGGCGGGCCGTTACCCCGCCAACTACCGTGATGGGACGCAGCCCCATCCTCGGGCGCACCGCCGGCGATAACCCCCGGCGGCGCCTTTCGGCGGAGAACCATTCCAGGCCTCCCCGCCTATCGGGGATCAGCTCCAGTTTCCCGGAGTTGTCCCCGTCCCGAGGGTAGGTTAGCCACGCGTTACTCAGCCGTCCGCCACGCCCCGCAGCGGCGGGGCGTTCGACTCCCATGGCTTAGCCCTACCCCGATAGCGGTCGGGTCCGGCAGGATCAACCGGAGTTACGGCCGCGGCTGCCCGCAGCCGCGGGCGGGCCAAGAGGTGTAGAGGCCGCTAAGACGCGGGTCCAGGCCCGGAGTTGCCCCTCGGGCTTGCGCGGACTCGCCTCGAAGCCCCTGTCGGACCCGAACTTCCCCAGGTTACTTTTCTGGGGGTGTTCGGGTCCCCACTGGTTAATCGTACACTTCGGCCGCCCGCTGTTTCTCTTTCCTCGGGTGGCCGGCCAAGCTTCTACTGATTCCCAGTCTGGGGTTTTAACCCTTATGGTCTGGTATGGATGGGGTCATGTATTATAACTGGCTTGGGGGTGTGCCCGCGGCTGGAGGCTGGAGGCTCATCCACCCGGTTCATGTCTCCTGGGGGCTCTGCCCCTAGTCGCCCCCGCGCCGCCGCCGGGAAGCCGCGGGCATGTATACTATTGGGGGCTGGAGTGTATAACCGTTAGCGCCCGGGTGTTCGTTGCCTCAGTTTTATTATTAGGGTGGGGGGAGCGGCTCGACCCTGCGCGGGCTCGTCATCAGCGAGAGCCTAGGCCCTTTCGAGCCCGTTCATAGCCGCTAGTTCTACTAGCAGTCGTGCAGCGGCATATTACTTTCTACTATACCTTAGGCAGACGAAGCCTTCTCCACCCTGGTAGGCTCTCGGCTCTTCTACGCGTTCAACCCCGGGAGGGTATGTTAGAGTCGCGTAGGCATGAGTCCTCCTTAGACCCAGGCCCGCCGCCAGCTCGTCTACCTCTTCGACCGTGTAGAATCTAGCGATGCGATAGAAGGGGTGATTCATAGAGGACAACTGCAGGTAATACTCGCCCCATGGAGAGTCCCGGGGGACGATGCACGCTACAAGGGACCCTCCATCGGCCAGGATCCTCGACGATTCGCGGAAGACGCTGACGGGGTCATCGACGAAACAGAGAGTGACGACCATCAAGACCGTAGAGAAACGACCGGTCCCCAGCGGCAGGCTCTCCCCAACCCCAACAACCACCTCTAAGCCTCTACTCCTAGCAACCCGAAGCATATTGAAACTCGGGTCAACGCCCAGATCACAGCCTAGCCTGGACGCGAACCAGCCGGTGCCAACGCCTATCTCGACACAGGGCCCGCTTAGACCCTCTAAAGCCTTGGAAACGGTTAGAAGCTCGCTGTACGCTAGGCTCTGATGCCTTAGATACCATTGGTCATAGCGTTCGTAAAGCCTATCGAAGACGGAGGCGGTCGACACTACCCACCGCCACCACGGACCCGGGGGGTAGCGGGTGGACAGCTACGGGTTTAAACTGTTGATTCAAATAACTCTAAGGAGATAACGGGGGATGACGGGGCAGGGACGTTCCGAGCCCTCAAGCAAGGGCGATGGAGAAGGTCTGGAGCGAGCGGGACCCCCAGATGGTGTAGCACGGGTTGAACATAGTAGACCTGCTCGACAAACTCAACGAATACGGGCCGCCAGGACTCTTCCTAGTCTCCTTTATAAGCAACGCGATACCCGGGTTCCCAGCGATCTACCTGGCATTCGTCGGGACCTATGCACTCGTGGCTACCGACACGACCCATGCATCACTAGCAATCATAGTATCCGGACTAGGAGCCGGCCTAGGGAAGCTATTCGTGTTTATGTCATCGAGAGCCCTCGGAAGAGCCTCTAAGAGGCTGAAAAGCGTCAAGGAGAAGACCGAGTGGCTCGGGGAGGAAGCCGAGAAGGGAGTCTTTATACTGGTCTTGCTATTCGCAGCGTTACCATTACCCGATGATATACTATACATACCCCTCGGACTCACAGGGTTCAGGGCAGCGAGCTTCGCCATAGCTGTGATACTGGGGAAGATAATACTTACTGCCCTGGTATTCTTCCTAGGCAGGGCCTATAAGAGCCTCTTCGAGTCGATAACCTCAGCATCTGCCCAGGAGAATCTGGGCCTTCTAGTGGGAGGCATGGTAGTCGCATCGATTATAGCAACCGCGATAATATTCTCGATGGACTGGAAAAAGATCTATATGACCTACAAGAGGCATGGATCGATAAAGGCTACCCTACAGCTAATCCTGGAGCTCGTCAGGGTGGCCACCTTTAACTTCATAAACCCCGAGAACCCACCCGCGAAGAGCCAGCTATGCATAGCCCTATGCCTGTCGACAGTATTAGCGCCTATAGGCTATCTCTACACAAAAGACGCCAGATACATGGTCATCTCATGGATAACGGTATTCGAGGCATATGCACTGTATAATTACATAAAAACCCGGGCAAAACCCGTGAACAACCAGTAAATAGGCTCCAAGCCATAGGCCACGAGGGAACCGCTAGAGTGATAAAGACAATACTATGGAAGGAGCTCGTAGACCTATCACGCGACCGGAAAACCCTAGCCGCCGTGATAATACTACCCTTGCTAGGCCTGCCGGGACTAGCCCTAATAGCGGGCTCCCTAGCCTCAACCCAACAAATCACCATAAACATAGCGGTTAGAGACGCGAGAGCAGTAGGACTCGCAGGGAAACTCGCACACATGCTAGAGGACTACATCAAGGGATCCGGCTACAGGGTGAATATAACAGTCACAACCCAGCCACTCCAGCCAGCGTACTACGACCTACTAGTCACAATCCCAGAAGGCTTCACAGATAACCTGACAAGCCTAGACAAGACAGCCAAGCTCATCGTCAGCGCGGGACTAGGCACAGGGGGAGACATAGCGCTACAAGCACTAAACAACGCAGTAGCCGTGATCTCGCACCAGATCGTAGTCGAGAGGATAGAGCTACTCTCGCAGAAGGCAGGATTAAGCGTCGACCCTGCCTCCCTCCTAGACCCAATCAAGATAGCAAGGACCTACCACGAGGCGACAGGAGCCCCCGCCTCCCCGCAACAGGCCCAAGCAGCCTTCACCGCACGACTACTCGAATTCGCTTTCCTCTTCGTAGTAAACCCCGCTGTAGTCTACATGGCGGATAGCGTTGTGGGCGAGCGGGAGCGGAAAACCATAGAGAAGTTGCTCCTGTCACCAGTCGGCAAGCTAGAGCTACTCGCCGGAAAGATGATAGCGTCATTCATATTGGGCTTCATAGCCTCCCTAGTAGACGCTCTAGGAATACTAGTATTCTTCAAGCTATCGGGCCTAGAGGTGACCATAACAACAGGACTAGCACTGACCTGGTCCCTCTCGGCAGCCCTGGTCATCCTAGTCACCTCCTCTATGGTCGCCATGGTCTCGGCTAGGAGCGAGTCTGTCAGGTCGGCCCAGAACGCATCCTTCATAATACTAGCCGCGGCCATGGCGGTTTACTTCGCAGCCCTCCTAGTAGACCTATCCAGGGTCCCCTCAACCGTCTCGCTAGCCCTACAGCTAATACCCTTCACCCACGCAGCCCTAGCAGTCCACACCTACGCAATAGGCGCTCCAAACGGGCCAGTACAGCATCTAGCCCTCCTAGCCCTATTCCTCCTCATATTCCTATACCTAGCCGCTCGATCCTTTGACAGCGAGAGGATACTGCTACACCACTAGGGGCTCAGATGGTTAATCCATCCCCATCGCAACTCGGAGACCGCTATCCTCCTCACAGCCCTCCCTAGCCCGTGCAACGCCGAGCCCATAAATTTTAGCTGGAGACGCGGAGCGTAGACTCTCCCGGTGGAGTATTGCTGTTAAGGTCGAAGTGGGCCTATATAGCCCTAGTCATAGTAGCGGTCGCGAACATATCCACGGCGTCGATACTGGTAAGGCTAGCAGGAGTCCACGGGCTAGTAGCGGCCACATGGAGGCTGATACTCTCATCGGCAATTACCCTGGTACTACTCTCCCTATCCAGTGGCAGAGAGAGCCTGAAAGCCCTGAGTACACGCGATGCGCTACTCATGACGGCGTCCGGAATAGCGCTAGCACTACACTTCGGGCTATGGATGATGAGCCTCTTCCACCTAACGGTTGCAGCCAGCGTCACTATAGTGGACAGCTACCCGGCCCTCCTAGCAATAACAGGCCGCTACATACTGGGAGAACGATATAGCCGGGTCCAATTGACAGGCTCCCTCATAGCCATGGCTGGAGTAGCGGGGCTCGCCGTGTCCTCGACCCGCTCGGCGCTGCACCCGCCAGGCGGGGATCCGATAGTGGGCTCTATACTCTCGCTAGCTGGCATGGTGGCAGTGGCGGTATACTTCCTGATAGGGAAGGCTATGAGGGCTAAGTATAGCACCCTAACCTATACAGGCATAGTATATAGCATTGCAGCCCTAGTAGCCGCATTATTGACGAAGCTCTCCGGCTACAACATTACAGGCTACACGCTAGAAACATACCTATATCTCCTAGGGCTAGCCCTCCTACCAATGCTGGGAGGACACACAATAATCAACTTCGTCCTAGAGAAGCTAAGCCTACTAGCAGCGACAGTGCCAGTGTTAGGGGAGCCGGTAGGCGCCGCAATACTAGCATGGATAATACTAGGCGAGCCGACCACGCCCTTAGAAGCCCTCTGGATGGCGGTAACACTCACCGGGATAGGAATGGTCCTGCTAGGCGAGAAATAGAGTGTTGGTGCAGAAGCCTACGGGGCCTCAGAGAGCAAATCCAGGGTCTCTAGGCTCCACGACGCTACGGTTGGAATCTCACCGGCATTATCGGAGGTCCCAGTATCTAGCATTACATAGTATGGCGTCACGCCGAGGGAGACGGTGTAGAGCACATCTCCATTATAGTATGACCTAACACCGCCTACATGGTTTAACTCCCCCAGATACGCCAGGCGGGGGCCGTCTTCGACGGCGAACACCACCGGCTTATAGTACACGTGTCCGTCAGAGCCTCTAGACCACGCGGGAAACACGATAATCCCATACCGGTCTACATAAGTGAAAGCCTTATACCCCTGCTCCCAAGAATGCAGTACAGGGGAATCCCAGTACTTAGTCTCAAGCCTGTCAACCAACACAAGCCTACCGCCATCAACCTTGTAGAGCGATAACCTAACGAAGCCTCGATCGTCAACCCCTACACCCAGCAGGAGATCATCGCCGACCGGGTGGAGGTACGAGTCGAAACCGGGCCCCTTCAAGTACCCTATAACGACAGGCTCTGCGGGGTTGCTGAGGTTTACGGCGAAAAGCGGGTCAACTCTCCTGTACGTGACGAAATACAGGGTATCTCCGATTAATCTAACACCATAGACCTTCTCATCCAGAGCCAGGTCCCTCAGGGAGGATACATTGCTAAGACTAGTGCCATTGAGCACATAGAGGGAAACCGAGCCACTAAGCCATAAAGGCTCGGTTAGGACAAGGAGGTAGCCCCTATAGGGTTCGAGTTGCCAGCTGTTATCAACGATCCCCGGAACCGTGGTGGTCCCCGTCAACTCTATCCTATCCGGCCTAAGTCTCAAGGCGTAAAGCCTAGTATTATGTCCTGAACCCGCCTCTCCACGAGGAACTATGAGGTTGCTACACGCCAGGTACAGGGTTGAGTCGGCGGACAGGACCGCTACAATGTTATCGGCGGAACCTAAGAGTGCCATTGCATTGTACGACGCATCCGTCGAGTTAATAGCGGCTACCAATGTATAGTGCATCGTACTGTTCCCAAGGACCACCACCCTTTCGGGCTCCAGGAGGCGGCCATTAACTGTTGGAATCACGGCGTAGACGCCGGTCCTATACTTGACATATGCCTCCTCCCTGGCTACAAGGGATACAGTATCCCCGGTAAGTCTAGTGTCTACGAGGCGTCCGTCCACTATGACTGAGCCTACGGGATTCATTCCAGCGTCCATTACCGCTACAATAGTCTTCACCGGGTAGAACTCCAGGGTACCATTACTATGCAGTAAGTTGAAGTCGACGCCAGAATATGCGACCGATATAATTGCTATTATCCTATTGTCAGTCATCATCAAGCGAACAGATAGTACGTCGAGTGGTAGCCTGTACATGATACTCTTACCATCGACCATCAACGTGATAGTGGCGTTCGGGGCAAGCTCCTCGGCTAGGCCTCTTATGCTAATTGACTTCACAAGCGTAATAGCCCGGGGATCGGAGACATTATACAATCGCAGGAACCCTCCACGGGCAACGAGCAAGTGTGTCCCATTGAAGGCGGCTATATCGCCCTCAAGCACGCCCCGGACCTGGAAGTTGCCCTGGTAGATCTGTCCTGCTGGCTCGGTTCCAGCAGTAGCAGCCGTTGTATAACCGGCCTTGACTGGAGTCTCCGAGAGGAGGCCGTACTCCGGTACATAGCCCGGGACCCCGTACCCTATGACGCCCTGGCGGGGTCCGTGAGACGCGTAGTCAAGGATTAGATCTACCAGTTCAGACCACCGCCCGTAGACTTCACCCATCGCACTAACATTCGCTAATGCACCAGCCACCGTGTCCACACGGCTTGTAACGCTGGAGGTTCTAATGGCGGTTCCATCCTCCCCGCCCCTGTGCCATGCCACGAAAGCAGATAAGATTATAATAATTATGATAATTATGGAGTAATATCGGGCACCGCTATCCACTGCAACCACCGCCATTATACCCGATTAATTTATGATAATAGAGCTAGGCGATCGTACGCCGCTGTTCGAACAGTTAGTCTTATACGGCCCGTCCTCGACAAGGACAGTGTCGACTGGGTTGAACGCGATGAGGCATGCAATAACAGCGGCACTAACGTTTCTGGCGTTAATCATACTCGCGCCGATATCAATGGGCGTCTCCACGACAGAGGTCACAGTCGAAACCCCCGATGCCAGCGAAAACAAGACGATAACAGTTAACTGTGAGGGGCTAGAACTACTAGTGCATATCAGAGCCAACACCCGCAACGACACAACAAGGATTACAATACTAGGCAAAGGCCTGGCCAGCGGGGATAGGATAAAGGTGCTGGCCTGCATAACCGAGATACTCCAAAGCCAAGCCCTACAGACCCTGGGAGCCGAGACGCCGGCTAAAGCCATGAATACAGGGACTGCCGGTATAAAGACGGCAACCGCCCTGACGCCGTATAGCTTGGAGAACCAGGAAACCCCTAAAGCCCCCAGTAGAGAACAACAGAGCCGGGGAGAAAAAGCGGGTGAAGACGCAGTAATGCGCGCCTTAATCGCGATGATAACGGGGCTCCTAGGCGGACTATTCTTCGCCAGGATAGGCAGGCTCTAGAGGGACAACCCGTTTGGACGAGGAGAGGGACCCCGTCGCAGTACTAGGCGGTACTGCCCTACGAGTGTACATGTATCTACTATCGCGTGACGACTTCGTAGGCGTGCGCGACCTCCAGAGAGCCCTAGGCTTCAAGAGCCCTAGCACAGCCAGACACCACCTCGAACGCCTAGCCGAGCTCGGACTCCTCAAAAAATCAAGCACCGGCTACAAAGCACTCCCCCCGAAGGGGATCCTCCGGGAGATAATAGTGATCAAGGGGAGACTACTCCCGCGAAGCATCTTCGTAACAGGCTTCCTGATAGCAGCGACGATAGCATACGTGCTATTACCGGGGCGCGATCCTGCTGCGAGCATCCTACTGGCAGTAGCCTCGATACTGCAATCAACAAACACATATAGATTATATAAATCAATAAAAAACATAATTAAAAAGGATTAAACTTGGCTATTACACAAAGAGTACGGAAATCCTTCAAGGCACGGCCTAGAGGTTTCAAGTCTAGGAGCCCTCAACTGACTGTGGCGGGCCCGCCGGGATTTGAACCCGGGACCGCCGGCGTCTCCCGCACAGGCAGGCTTGTCCGGCGCTTAGAAGGCCGGCGCTCTGTCCTGGCTGAGCTACGGGCCCTTCCTTGTAGTTGGCTTGTCTAGTCGAGTTTATCAAGGTTTTGTCATGGGCGGGAAGCTGTTAAGGATCCCTCTATCGTGTGCACCTGGATTAACCGGGAGGGAGTCCAGTATAGGTATCTATGGTATTTGTATTACGATTCTTCGTAGATTTTCTTGTATAATTCTGCTTTATTGTATGCTGGAACTCTAGAGACAGTATTACATAACTTTATATTATTTTTTTCTATTAATTTTTTATATGTTGTTTTTGGTGGTGTGCCTTGGAGGAGCGCAATTAAGGCGGCCATCCTGGCCACCGCGATTATATTCGTATAGATAATGCAGTATATTGCTATGTGACGCGAGACGCGTTCACACGACACGGATACCATGGCGTAACGCTTATATCGCCTCTCGCCTAGCGATAATAGTAATGAAGAAAAGGAGGTGGACTAGGATGCCGGAGAAGCTAAAGTTCTTCGATATCGTCGCGAAGAAGCCCTTCGAGACCGACAAGTACACTGTAGAGGTCAGGACGACCAAAAAAGGCAGGAAGGTAAAGATCGCCTTCGCCATAAGCCCATACACCGGCAAGAAGATCGCCAGAATACTAGGCCCAGCCTAGCCCGGGAGAACCCCATCCAAATTATTTTTCCCCTTTACTCGAACACGCGATATGCACTCTAGATCGACGGGTAGCCTCCTATGACAGGTAGAGGACAGCGCGTGGCAGGGTACCTAATCCACACTGGTCCACTGGCTGTAGTAGCGGCGTGGGTGGTGATAGGCCTATCCTGGTACCTCAACAGGGATTGGTTTGTCTTCGCTAGAGACGCCTACAGTGACTTCGGCACCAGCACGAGTTGTTGCCCTGGGCTTTACAACTACGGCCTGATAAGCGTGGGGTTCCTGCTAGCCCTATACGGGGTATCCCTGTGGGTTCTCGGTAAGAACAAGTTCGAGGTAGGCGGTAGCGCCTATATGGTCCTGGCGGGCGTATTCCTGGCACTCATAGGGGTATACCCGGGAGGGACTAGGCCCCACGTATTCGTGTCTTCCTGGTTCTTCGTACAGGCGGATATGGCCCTGATACTCGTAACCCTAGGGGCGTGGATTAGACTAGGGAGCAGGCTATCCTATGCAGGGTTCTGGGCTTCTCTAGCAGCTTTTCCCGTAGCCTTCCTTCTGGACAGGATATTTCCCTGGCCTAGTGCCGCTGTCCTAGAGACCTATGGGATATTCGTGATTGACGTTGTAGCGATACTAGTCTACATCGATTATAGAAGGGTGGCGGGGGCCTAGGAAGGGGTCCCTCTACGGGTATATCCTGTCGCGGAACCGTGGGAACGGTATAGAATCCCTGATATGGTCTAGCCCGGCTATCCACATAACATACCTCTCCACTCCAAGCCCGAAGCCGCTGTGCTGGACGGACCCGTAGCGCCTGAGGTCAAGGTACCACTGGTAATCCCTGGGATCGTATCCCCTCGACTCGATCTGCCTATACAGTTCCTGGTAGTCGTCTTGCCTCTCGCTACCACCCACTATCTCGCCTATACCCTCTGGGGCTAGAAGATCGAAGGCAAGCGCTTCCCTCGGATTCTCTGGGTCCGGCTTCATATAGAAGCTCTTCAACTCCATGGGGAAGTGTGTTATGAAGAAGGGCCTGTCAAAGTCTTCGGTGAGGAGGCGCTCCTCGTCGGCCCCCAGGTCATCGCCATACACTATGTCTACGCCCTTAGCCTGGAGCCTAGATATGGCGTCCTCGTACCTGATCCTGGGGTATGGCGTCTTAGTAGCGGGCTCCAAGCGCTCGGTATCCCTCTTAAGGAGGGACAGCTCCTCAAGCCTATCTTCTAAGACCCTCCGCGTCACATACGCTACGAGATCCTCTACAAGCCTCATCTCATCCTCCATGCCAGCCCAGGCCTCTTCAGCCTCAAGGTGCCAGTACTCGTAGAGGTGCCTCCTAGTCCTACTCCTCTCGGCTCGAAAGCTCGGGGCAAGGGTCCAGACGCGCTCCAGGCTGAAGATGAGCGCTTCAAGGTAGAACTGGCTGCTCTGAGTCAGATAGGCTGGCCGCCCGAAGAAGTCTACTTTGAATAGGGTTGCACCACCCTCTACGGCGGCCTGGGTCAGCATAGGGGGGCTGACCTCCCAGAACCCACGTTGCTCGAAGAATTCGCGGAACGCCTTGAACACCGTCTCCCGGATCCTCCATACAGCGGTCAGTTTTCTACTCCTAATCCAGAGATGCCTCACATCGAGGAGGTAATCAATGCCCTCGCCGCCCTTAATCGGGAAGTCCTCCGCCAGTCCGACGATCTCGAACCGGGAGAGTCTAAGCTCCACGCCGCCTGGAGCACGGGGATCTCTGGCTACAACTCCCTCCGCCACAATGCTGGACTCTATAGTAGCTCTTCGGGCCTCCTCGACGTACTCAGCCGGGGTATACCTCTCGTCGGCCACAAGCTGTAGGATTCCCGTGGAATCTCTCATGACAACGAAGACTTTCCTGCCCAGGTCCCTGTGCCTGTAAACCCATCCTCTAACCTTAGCCCTGGACCCGGGCTCAAGCTCTTTGACTTCCCTCGCCGAGAGATAGTCGTCGGCCATGCTGGATCCCCGTCACGCATCCCCAAGGTATAGGTTTACAGTGTAATATTATTGTACAGGGAGGGCTTCCTACTCTCCTAGAGGGACTGGATAGTGGCTAGTGGAGTCGAGGTGTTCTTCTACCCGGAGAGCGTAGCGCTCATAGGAGCCTCCGGCAAGCCGGGAGCCTTCAGCCACGAGATGCTACGCAACCTGGCTAGATCCTACAAGGGGCGTCTCTATGCAGTGAATCCAAAATACAGGGAGATACTCGGGATCCCAAGCTATCCATCGATACAAGAGATCCCGGATGAGATCGACCTGGTGGTGATAGCGGTTAGAGCGGAGCGGGTCCCCCATGCCCTACAAGAGGCTGGTGAGAAGGGCGTCAAGGGCGCAGTCATAGTCGCAGGAGGGTTCGCCGAGACTGGCGAAGAGGGTGCGAAGCTCCAGGAGGAGGTGGCGTCCATAGCCCAGAGATACGGTATACGCGTTGTAGGCCCTAACTGTATAGGTATCTATAACGCCGTCAACGGGCTCGACACGTTCTTCTTACCGCCGGAGAAGATGAGGAGGCCCCCAAGGGGATATATAGCAGTGGTGAGCCAGAGCGGAGCCTTCCTAACCACCATGATGGACTGGCTCGCCGCCGAATCCGTGGGTATAGTAAAGGCGATAAACATAGGCAACAAGGTTGACGTGGACGAGGCCGAGGTGATAGAATACTATGCATCACAGGAATACGTGAAAGCGATAATGGTATACATAGAAGGGGTTAACCCGGGCCGGGGCAGGCCTCTCGTCGAATCCATAAGAAAGGCGAGGGAAGAGGGGAAAAAGGTAGTCGTGTTGAAGGGAGGAAAGACTAGCTACGGCTCCAGAGCCGCGAGGAGCCATACAGCGGCACTAGCTGGAGACTACCAGGTCTTCTCAACCGCCATAAGAGAGGCTGGAGCGGTAGAAGCCCGGAACCCCACGGAGTTCGTGGACTCAGCGAAAGCACTGGCCAGTATAGGCCATCTACGCGCTGGGAAGCGAGTGCTCGTGTTGACCAATGCTGGAGGGCCAGGCGTGTTAGCGACAGATGAGCTGGCGTCAAGGGGCCTCGAAGCTCCTCGACCACCGGAGAGAGTGCGTGAGAGACTTAGAAGGGTCCTCCCTCCCATTGTATCACTCGAAAACCCGATAGATTTGACGGGCCAAGCCACAGACGACGACTACAAGATCGTCCTGGACACGGTGTTGGAGAATGACGACTGGTTCGACTCGATGGTGATAATAGCTCCTGTACAACCAGCAACCATGACCATAAAGGTCGCCGATATAATCGCGGACGCCATATGGAGGTCGAAGAAGGCCGGAGTCGTAATGACCATAGGAGCCGAGTACGGGGACCTAGTGAAGGAATACCTGGATTCGAGGGGGATACCAACCTATCCCCTGCCAGACAGGGCATCAGCCGCACTCCACTCCCTAGTAGAGGCTTCAAGGGAGCTATGTCCGCTACCAGAGCCCGGTAAGCCTCCAAGGGAAGCCTTAGCCATAGTCGAGAAAGCCAAGGCCGAGGGCAGGACAAAGCTACTAGAGCACGAGGCACTACGGATACTGCAACTCTACGGTATAGAAGTGGCCAGGTACTGTCTGGCTACCACTCCCGGCGAGGCAGCGGAGTGCGCGTCTCGTCTGGGAGAGAGGATCGTGGCCAAGGTGGTCTCACCCGACATAATCCACAAAAGCGATGTCGGAGGCGTTATAATCGGCGTAAACAAGAGCGAAGCTGTAGAGGCGTTTAAAGCTATAGTAGAGAACGTCCAGGCTAGGGTCCCCGGCGCGCGGATAACCGGAGTCCTATTCCAAGACCAGGCCCGGCCCGGCCTAGAGGTCATCATAGGCGGGAGGAGGGACCCCGCATTTGGCCCTATAGTACTCTTCGGCCTAGGGGGAGTAATGGTTGAGGTCCTAAGAGACTTTGCACTGGGATTAGCACCAGCGAGCAGATGCCAGGCCTCACGCATGATAGAATCCATTAGGGCCAGGAAACTACTGGAGGGTTATCGTGGAAGTGGGCCCAAGGACAAGGAGTCTCTAGCCAGACACATAGTTGTGGTGTCACGGATCATAAGCGAGATACCAGGTATCGCCGAGATCGATGTCAATCCCGTCATATTGTATGAGAAGGGCTCGGTCGCTGTCGATGCTAGAATAATGTTAGAATAAAGTTGGGATAATAGTGATAGAGGCCGAGAGGACCCTTAGCCTTTGACTACTTGTTCACCGCCTTCAACCCGTCTTCATAGCCCTTCCTCAACACCTTAATGTTGGACTCGGGGTTCCTCACCCTCTCCCTGATGGACTTCTCTAGGGCGTCAAGCGTCACGATGCCGTTGTAGCCGTGTACGGCCAACCCAAATCCTATCAGATACATGTTGGCGGCTCGGGGATTGCCCAGCGCCTGGGCCTCTCCAACCGCGTTAACGGGGTATACCTGTACATCGGCCTTCTCAAGTTCTTCTAGAACCTCCACGAGCGTCGGTACCTTAACATCCGGCAGTGGTGGCGGTATGATCCTCATATCGACTATCGCAATGGCACCCCTCCTAAGGTATTCGAGGTATCGAAGGGTCTCCGTAGCTTCCAGGGAGAGGAGTACGTCACCGCTACCCTTCATGATCAAGGGTGCCTCGGCGTCTCCAAGGCGCACGTGCACTATTACGGTTCCGCCCCTTTGGCTCAATCCGTGGGTTTCGGCCACTATGGCATTGTAGCCGTCCCTCACGGCTGCGTCGGCGAGGACTGTGGCCATCGTTATTATACCCTGCCCGCCTATCCCGGCCAGGACAATGTCCAGCAATCTACCGTTGCCCTCCACTCTGCTCACCTCGGCTTAGCCTCCCTCATGATACCTAGCCACTCCTTACTGGGCTCTTCCTGGGGCTTGAAGGCGTCGAAGGGGCATATCTGGACGCATTCGCCGCATCCAGTACAGAGAAGCGGGTCTATAGTAGCCTTCCCATTGTCCTTGGCGTAGATCGCGGGGCAGTTGAAGGCTCTATAGCAGAGTCCGCATCCCGTGCACTTCTCCTCGTCAACATAGTAGGTGGGGTATCTTACTCCCATGCTCCTGGCGTTGGCTATGGCTACTAGTATGCATGCACCCCTGGCAACAACCATGGCCGGCTTCTTCTCCCTCTTCACGTACTCCAGGGCGTCGTAGAATATCTGCTCCTGGGTTTTGATGTCGAACGCGTCTGAGACGACCGCGTATTCTATTCCCATAGCCTCGGCGATTCTTATGGGGTCGAGTTCCACGGTCTCCTCGCCGGAAGCAGTCAATCCTACGCCCGGATGGGGCTGGTGGCCTGTCATGGCTGTGGTCCTGTTGTCGAGTACCACTATCAGCATGGGCGCCTTGTTGTAGATAGCGTTAGCCAGCCCTGGTAGGCCCGCGTGGAAGAAGGTGCTATCGCCTATTATCGCTATGGGAACCTGGTCTTCGACCACATGGGCCATCCCGTTAGCCAGGCCTATGCTACCGCCCATCTCCACGATAGTGTCCTGCATCTGGAAGGGGGGCAGCACGCCTAGGCTGTAGCATCCTATGTCTCCGTTATAGATGGGCCTGACTCTTGCCTTGCCTACAGCCCTCCGGAGGGCGTAGAAAACTGCCCTGTAGGGGCATCCTGGGCAAAGGGCTGGCGGCCTAGGTGGAGCCTTTAGATCCACCTTAGGAGGCTCGGGTAGCGTGTACTGCATGCCAAGGAACTTTGCTAGGCCCGGCAATACCTTCTCAAGGGTGAGCTCCCCTATCCTGGTTATGTGGCCTCCACCCTTTCCTCCGACTTTAACCCTTAGATCCTCGTCGTAGAAGATGTTCTTGGCGAGGGTCTCTACTACGGGCTCGCCTTCTTCCACGAAGAACACGCGTTCCTTCCCGGCTGCCTCCTGGAGGAGGAGCTTGGAGGGTACTGGGATGGACGCCGTTATCTTGAGTAGCCTCACCCTGTCTAACAGGCCCAGCCTGGCTAGGGCTTCCTTGGCGAATCTGTAACCGAGGCCTACTCCCACGATGAGCGTGTCGGAGTCGGAGGGTCCCTCTCCCCTGTTGAGGGGGTGGCTGGATAGTCTCTCGGCGATCTCCTCCCACTTCTCGACTAGCTCAACTCTAAGTCTCCTGGCGTGGGCTGGAACCAGCGTTGTCCTCTCGATCTCCTTCTTGAACTTGCCTTTGGAACTCAGCCCTCCGTAGTTTATCTCTCCCGTGTAGACCGGGACCCTGGTGTGCCCTACCCTCGTCGACGTCCTGAGTATGACTGGGTGCTTGAACTCCTCGCTGAGCTTGAACGCCTCTATCGTCGCCGTCTTCGCCTCCTGGGCTCCCGCTGGCTCGACGACAGGTATATACGCGTGGACCCCATACCACCGGTTATCCTGCTCGTTCTGACTGCTATGCATGCCCGGATCATCTGCTGAGACAATTACAAAGCCAGCCCTAACCCCTGTGTAGGCGCTGCTGAAGAGGGGGTCCGCGGCCACGTTAACGCCTACGTGCTTCATAGCCGTGAGGGCTGGTACACCCGCTAGCGCAGCGCCGTATGCTCCTTCGAGTGCTACCTTCTCGTTGGTACTCCACTCTACATAGGGCATCTTAAGCTTCCGAGCCGCGTATGAGAGTGCCTCCACAATCTCGGTGGAAGGCGTCCCAGGGTATGCGGATGCATATCCTATACCATATTCCAGGGCTCCCCGGGCTATCGCCACGTTACCCAGCATTAAGACGCGTTTCCCGGGCTCTGCGAGGACCTCCTTGTGGGGCAAGAGTATCTCCTCCCAGGGACTGGTGTTGGGATAAGGGTATAACAGTCTTGGCCAATACGTGGTTTGATAGTGGTCTCTATAAATAAGGGCTCGTCCACGACTACCATCACCGGTGAGCGTAGAGATGAGGAGACACGTATACGTCCTACTATTACTTGTACCATTGCTCGCAGGGTCCGTAGCCTCAGCGGCTCTTCCAGGAGATAACAGCACTAGTGTGGGCAACATAGTCGGAGCGGCGGCCAGCAACCCTAGGATGGCTGCTACGATACTAATAGAATTCCTCCTCGGGGTAGCGCTAGGCTACATAGGCGTCAAGGCGATCAAGTACATCCTAGCATTCATCGGGATACTCCTCCTAGGAAGCGCGCTATCGGCCTGGAGCCTAGGCAGCAATCCAGAGGAACTAGCAAAAACCCTGGGAATGGAGTTAAAAGACCTACTGCCAGTGTTGAAGCAATTCGTGCTAGCTGTCGGCGTAACCATAGTCGGCCCCTCAGCGCTAGGCGTGCTCGTAGGCGTAATCCTAGCAATGATAAGACAGTAGAGGGTCCCTCAACTTTAACAAGCCTGCCTCTAACAAGCTACTCGATAGCATTGTCTCCGGACTCGTAGGCTAGAGGAACGTCCTAGGGGACCGGGTTTTTAATGCAGCGCTAGGGGATGATAAGGCGTTAGCCTTATGGTGCGGGGGGCGGGATTTGAACCCGCGCAGGCCTACGCCATCGGGTCCTCAGCCCGACCTGACGCTAACGCGTCAACATAATAGTGGTATTCTAAGTAATAACGGAAGTCATGGAGTTTTGAAGCAAGAGCTGGGCTCGGGGCTTTCTCAAAAAGACCTAGCAGGCTTCTACAAGTGGTGCACGCAGCACGCAAGCGGGAAAGTATGCAGCGGCTACCTATCATACCTACAGAAGCCATTGAACCCAGAGAATAGATGGAGTATAACCGCCTGGAAGAGATACTGGAAATACAAGTGCGAGGTAAGGCATGACAAGAAGGCATGTGAAAAATTCAAGGAGATAAAGAGTAAGAGGAGCAAGAGCGACCTCTACATACCAAGCGACCAAGAAGTAAGGGAAAGCATAGAAAGGGCAGAGCAACCATTCAACACAGTCTTCTGGGTACTGGCACAGTCTGGCCTCAGGCTAACCGAAGCCGCATATCTCCTATCAAGGATAGAAGAGGTAAGGATAGTAGAGTTAGACGGATTCCTCAGGGCAGAGCTAAGCCTAGAGAGGGGGACAAAGAAGGCATTCTGGGCCTACCTAACCGAGAAACCGCCGAGGATACTAGTCGATGCAAAGACAGTCTCAGACTATGCAAGAGAGAACAAGCTACTAGCACCGAAATACTATAGGAAGTGGGTAGCCCAGAAGCTATCTAGTATGGGCTGCGACCTAGACACTATAGACTTCATACAGGGTAGAACACCGAGTCGAATCCTAACAAAACACTACGTAGAGCTCACGGCCAGAGCCGACAACTGCTATCGCAGGTATGCAGCTTGGCTTAGGGAGTGGCTTGGTGGGGGGCGGGGGTAATGTACAGGCCAAAGAAGTATGATAGAACGATAACTTTGAGAGTTCCAAGCCAACTACTGGAGAAAGTTGCATACTACGCTGAGAGAGACGGCTACAAGACTCTAAGCGATTTAGTGCGTGATTTATTACAGCACTATGTTCTTGTCTCTGAGAGATATAGCATTAAAGTGAATAAGCAAGAGCGTGCTGCGGCACTCACATCACTTTTCCGTAGACTTGCTAAGACGTAATACTTTGCAATACATTTTCTATTTAGTTATCGCTAATCTGTATTACTTTTGTATTACTAATATATATTAATGATAGAATTCATTATTCTATGCCACAGAGGTGGGTCTCGTGGCACGCCTCAGGCTCAGGTATATGAGTAAAAAGAACAAGATGTTGTTCGAGATCGGGATCGGCTTAGTCTTGATAATCATATTCCTCGGCTTCTTGAACGCTGTAACGACGACGAAAGCGACGCCTGTGTTAACAACTGAGGATCTCTGGGAGCATGCGAACACAACAATTATAGGGCTCATGTATGTGAATGCGAGCGACACGAGTCAGTCGACATACAAGTATTATAGTCTAGCTGATGTAGCCACATACTATGACGGTTATCTCTACATTTCTATTCCGAGGCTGGATGGCTTCGTTCTAAGGACGTTCTCGTTGTTCAACATGACTGGTGCAGACGTGGTTACGGGGCGGTATATAGTCGAGCACGGTGCAAACAAGATGTACATCTACATGGAGCCGATAAATAGTACGGCTGTCACATTCATGCCAACGTGGCGCGTCGGCAGGCTGTATCTCTTTGTTGATACCGGAAACGGTAAAATATGGCCGTGGGAAGACACGGCATTGATTAAAATAACTTCTACGGAGACAACGAGTACAGCGAACGATACTGAGAAGTGGAGAAAGCTCTGGCCGGATAATGGCACAGTGAATAGAGAGATTGATGTTGACTTGGCAAGCGTTGCAATCAAGATAACAGGAAAAGGCGACAACATTATAGGTATCGCACGGTTTATGGGCGATATACAAAACTTAGACGGATTAAAAGTAAAAATTGCGATATACGCTGTGAGCGAGAAACCGGTTCTTAGCGCTATAACAGAGCCCGTCTACTCTGTGATTGCGACACTTTATACCGGGATACTAGCAGTCGCCAGGAGAGTCAAGCAGTATGCTACGACATTGTTTGGCGGGTTCTTCACGCACTTCAGCCTGACGGCGTTAATCGGCGACCCCGTGGTCGCTTTGCTGCTAACAGTCGTGTTCATCACGATAGTCTTCGTGACAATGAAGAAACGATAACTTACGCCACGCGGGTGAGGCCAAATTGCTACAAATGCTTCGTGGCCGAGCAGCGCCGACGCTGATACTAGGAGTAGTGCTACTGCTAACAGTGCTAGACTACGTTAAACCAGGCCTGCTGGGCGACTTCAGCAATCTTGCGAGGTTGACAATCGGCGTTTTAGCGGCTGCTTCAGGCGTTTACATCATATACAATGCAATGCAGACACGCTCGAAAGCAGACGATTTCATAGCAACATTCTTCGCATTGATGTTATTCGCTGTCGCGGCGTATTTCGGCTTCGGCTTCGATGTCACAGGCACGATGTCATCATTATTCGAGATGTTCAAGGCGCTCGTCCCATTCCTAATCGCTGCCGCCAGCGCGCTTACTGGCGTAGTCATGCTAAGCAAACGCGACAACATAGCGAGAGGGATCGGCATTGTACTAATGATAGTGGCGTTATGGCTCCTGGTGAGGGCGGTTTGAACCGCAGAACACTCCTCATATTTTTTCTATTCATCAAGTTATTGGCACTAGCAACTGTTGCAGTCACTGCAAACGCCTGGGAGCCGCCTTCGTGGCGGCCTATCGGCATGAACGAGGTATTCGAATGCGAGAACGTCACATACAACGACCAGTACGTTTTCTATGGCGGTTACGTCCTCGCGGGCAGAACATATTATATTAGTATTAACCCGGATCAGAATACTGATTTGGATCTCTACCTCTACGACAATAATGGAAACCTGATAAACCAGAGCACGACAAGCGGATACGATGCCGCCGAGCAGATAAAGTTCACGGCGGCATACGACGGGTATTATTACTTCAAGGTACAGTATGTTGACGGCGATAGTGACGTCGGCTATTTCTCGATTTCATTGACTGATTCGTTGTATTGGCCGCCCGAGCCAGACCCCGACAATTGTAGCAATAATGGCGGCGGCGATGATGACGATGACTGCGACGTGGACTGCGACCCGCCGTTTTCATGCCCGGATTTACCAATAGCACACGACATTTGTTGCGCGTTGGCTGGAGTGTATTGCAACACGGTCGGCGTCATAGAAAAAATTACAGACGCCATTAACTCGCTGAAGAACGCGATAGTAGACACGTTCAACAGCATAGTCAACGGGATAAAGAACTTCTTCGGGGCGATAAAAGACGCGATAGTCGGCTTCGCGTCTGGGATCGTCAACGCGATCAAGTCTATAGTAAACGGTGTGAGGGATATCATACTCGGGATAGCAGAGGGGATACGCTCGTTCTTCGTCGCACTCGCAGACGGTATCAATTCATTCATCAACGCGATAGCTCAGATCGTGAAGAACGCTGTAGGCGGGGTCATATACTTCTTCGAGCAGGCGATAGAAGCGTTCATCAACGCGATCGAGACGCTGTTGAACAGCATAAGCAGCGGGCTAGGCGACACGATCGGAGCATGGCTCAGCGACAACGGAGTACTAACGCTGGGTCTAGCATTAACAGTGATAGGACTTCTAATGGGAGCAATGCCGCTGACAGGACTAGGAGTAATCCTGGTAGTAGCTGGGCTCATTCAGAGAGGCACATTAGAGTGGTGGATGCTGGCGGCTGGCGCAGCAGTATTGTTGATTGCGGCTGGGGTGGCTAGGAGATGACCCCAGCACAAATCATAAACAACATAATAGAATACTTCAAACAATTGACTAGTGACTGGACGCAACTCCAATGGGCTCTTCTGCTGGCGGGTATTGTAGTGGCTGTCTATGCAGTATTCAAAGCGTTGAGAGCGAGTCGAATCGGCAGCTATAAGCTATGGATGATGACGTTTAAAATCGGCTTCAGCCTGGTAGTGCTAGCTTTCGCCTGGCCCTACGCCCTGGACTTATACAACACGGCGGTGGAGCTCACGGGCTCCCCGATCTATGGTTTTTTAAGCATTATTCTTGGAGTGTTTTTTGGATATAATGTTATGAAAGCTGTTCTCAGGGGGAAGAAGAATGTCTAGGCGTATTCGTTGGAAGAAAATTCGTTGGGGCTCCCTGACCAGGTGGCTCAAGCGCCACAGGAAAGAGATAGCGAGGAAGTATGGCGACCCCTTCATATCCAAACGCGGAAAGATAGTAGAGATAAACGACCGAGTACTCCGTAAACTAGCCAAGGACGAGAAGTTTCTACGCAGGCTTGCTGGGAGTCATTGGAAGAAAATTTTGAAGAAAATACAGTTTAAACTTAATGTTCTAAGAGGGTGATCGTAGATGGTATTCGGTGGAAAGAAACAGGATCGCGTAATCATACAAGAGGATGAGGCTACGAAGAGAGCTAAGCTGATCGCTGAGGCCATGACTAATATTGACTTGCTGGAGAAGTATGCGAGTGCGTTCATAAGCGTCAACATAGAGTTCTGGCATCGCATAAAGAACGATGCAAACATACCAGACGATCTAAAGTATGATGTCTGGAAGCACTCTACAAGCGAGTTTTGGGAGACGGTGCGGAGCGGCGGCATATTCACAATGACAGAGACCGTGAAACACGTAGGTAGAATCATAAGAGACGCTATAATGAAGGCGCTTGAAGAGGCGGATTAGCGATGCCCCCAAACCCCAAACTTTTTTCTTTTATAAAAAAGCTACTGAAGATTGTAGGGTATATTGTCCTGGCGCTCATGGTGGTCTTCATGATCCTCGTATCACTATGTATAGTGGCGCATGGAGCCACAGTCAAGCAACAACCCGAGCCCACGCTTGTCATGCCAGACAATACGACTGTGTTCGTTCTATTCAAGTTTGGGGCCTGGGTGAGGGTCGCATACAATAATTCTCAAGCGGTGGCTCCTATTATGGTGTATGCATACTCGCGGACAGGGCTGCCAGTAGAGTTCTATGATAACTATAATCACACGGCTAGCGCTCAATGGGGCCTGGCATTAAACGTCAGCAAGCTAGACGTAAACAAGCCATACAAGCTCATAGTCAAATACCGCGGAGAAACCTACACGCTAAACTTCAAAATAGTAAAGGAGATAAAGGAGAAGGAGCGGCCAACTGGCGTAGTCTCGTTAGACAAATTCAAAGAATTCTTGGACAAAGAGGCACAGTATGCTGCTTTCTTAGCTGCGGTTGCTATTGCGGCTGCGGTGGCTGTCAAGCGGAAGACGTTGTTGCTTAGAACATTCAATATATTGAATATATTGATAGTTAGTAGTTTTGGTTCGCTGATATGGATAGTTGCTCCGAGAGCAGAGCACTCGCAATGGCTAGCAGCACCATTCACGCTAAGCTATCTAATAGCTTACTCGGCTGTACCAGCTGGGCGTAAAGTGTATTTGATCAAGATAATCCCCTCGCTCAGAAAGGTCCTCTGGGAGAGAGCAATACTCTATAGGACTGCCGAGGGGATGCTCGCATACGCGAAGCAATCAGTAACCGAGGCATTCAAACGCATACTAGGCAGCCACATTATACTAAAAGATGCAGAACTCAACCGGCTAGGAGAAATAAGCAACGATAAATTCTGGACAGTCGAAGATGTCGAGTTCTACGAGAAATCAGAAGGCCTCTTGGTCATTGATGCACAGCTAACGAAAGAAAGAATACCAGGCAAAACGAATGAGGTGAGCCTCTATGAGTGAAGTCTCAGGAACGATAAAGAAGACCACAGCGAAAGTCAAAGAAAAGGTACGGGAAAAGATCGAACCCAAGGCGAAGAAGATACGCGTATTGAGGATTTGGGCTCTCGGCCCTAGAGACGCTGAATCATTAATCAAATGGATGAAGGAAGGCGGAATGATTGAGGAGTTGCTTAAAGAAAACATGGAATTGAGGTCAAAGTATGTGAACCTAGAGGCGAGGCTAACGATTCTGGCTGATCGTGTCGCTGTGCAAAAGCTATCTCGTATTTTCAGGGCTGCGCGTGAGGTGATTGAGAGTGAGGGAGAGGATTGATATCAGTTCGGATATAGGTGTGCTCATCGCCCAGCTCAAGAGGCTAGCTGCTAGCAGGCTTGGTAAGCAGCTTGGCCTGGGACCGCTTGTCTTCGTAGAACCACGGCTTGCCCAAGCCCTGATAGATATTGACAGCGCGGTCAAGACTTGGGGTGACAAGGAGCTAAGCGAGGAGTGGGACGCGTTGAAGAGGCGTGTGCTGCGGAAAGCGGCCCTGACAGGGGTCAGGAAGCTAAGCGAGCAGTCAATGCTATTCATAGCTGCTGCAGGCAGGGAGAGGGGAGAGGAATGGGAAGACTAAGTCTGTTCGGTTCTTCGAGAAGTAGGTCAGTCGAGTACAATATTGTTCGAGGCAATGGATGGAGACTGTTAAGAGACAAGATTGATGAAGCGATACATGAAGATGGGTTTTTGTTTGTCTTGATTATAGGTGAGCGTGGAAAGGGCAAGTCAACGCTTGCATTGAATGTCCTTAACTGGATATATGGTGGAGATGCTGGCAGGGTCAAGCGTGCTACTATCTTTACGATCGATGATTATGACTCGATAGTGAACAAGCAGGATAACTTGTTATCAGGGGGAGACGGGCGGATCAAGGCGCTCTTGTGGGATGACATGGGGCTCCACTTCTCTACGTACCAGTGGTTTATACCGCATCTTAGACAGCGGATGACTGAGTTCATCGAGAACTTCCAGAGCGTGCGCGAGGACATAGCGGTTCTGATCGGCACGGTAGTAGAGGCCGATATGCTTCCGCCGAAAATGCGTGGGACGGCAAACTACATGGTTGATTGCGTGAGGAGAGGCAAGGCCAAGCTCTTCGGATACAAGCGCTACCTCTGGTTCAAGACATGGAAGGTCAAGGGGGAGCTTGAATGGACAAAGGCTGATCCTAATCTCTATAGTTATTATAAGAAGATGAAGAAGAAGGCGCATAGAGCGAAAGAGAAGGCCAGAATCGCTAGCCGGACGAAGCTAGCAAAGATATACGCGGATCTACTGAAGTCTCTGAGCAGGGTAGACGTCGAACTCCTATACGGCCTGGGGATAGTCGATAAGGACAACGAGCTAACGCCCTTTGGAGAATACGTGCTCGCGAAGGCCGGGCTTGTGCTTGAGGATCTCCTCGTAGGGGGTGTGGTTTGAACGAGCGGGAGCTCTTCGAGCTCAAACTAGCAGTCATGGTGGATTGCAGGGCTGGAGTGAGTGAGGCTTGCGAGGCCGAGAAGCTGCTTGAGCGGTTAGAGCGTCTGCTGGCGAGGCTACTCCTTTCTAAATAGTTTTTTGAGTTCGCTCAGGGGTTTTCCTATCTTCTTTGCGATGTCGAAGAGTGTTATCACTTCCTTGGCGGTCTCCTTGTCTTCTGTGTAGAGCGTCCATAGCGTGTTGAAGTCCTTCTTTATCGCCTCGATCTCTTCCTGCTTGTCGAATACTATGATGTGCTCGATGTTGTGCCACATCCCGTTCTGCGTGAAGTTAGCGCTGCCGACCGCAGCACCCCTGTCCCATACGTACATCTTGACGTGCAAGTACTTCTCCCTGATAACGCCTAGCTCCATGTTGACTGGAGTCCAAGACTTCCTGAAGAAAGCCAGCTTGGGCGGCTTCAGGGCATCAAGCAAGATCTTAAGCGACTCCTGGTGGCTCTTCTCGCTGTCATCACTAGTCAAGACCTTGACTTCTACGCCACTCTCAGCTTTCTCCACGAGCTTCCGAGCATATTCTGGGCTGATCCAGCGGGAAACCACGTAAACGTATTTCTCGGCGAGGAAGAGATCATTTATAAAATGGGCTCCCACACCCCGACCAGCATACGAACGCAAAAATGCCACCCTGTATTTATATTCGACCCGGCTTTATTTCTCTCTTTCTCTCCCTCTCTCCGGACATCCCCGGGCCAGGTTCAAAAACTATAGTAAGATTAGGGCGGAGATGGAGTATGGCGTGCAGGCGTACGCAACTACTAGCATTCCTGTTGAAGCTCAAGCGTCTGATGAAGTGCGATCAGGATAAATCGATAATAGACGTCTACATAGCAAGGCTGGAAGAAATAGTATCCGAGGAGATAGACCTAGAACTATGGCGCTAACCTGCTTATGTTTCTCTCTCTTTCTCTCTCAGAATTTTCCAGCACTGTAGCAACTTCTTAGCAACCTCAACACCTTTTTGAGTTAGTCTTGGCGGTTCTCCTCTTGCGTATCTAATTAATCCGTCGAGTACACCTTCCTTTACAAGAGCCATGTAGTTTCCACCTAGCACCTCTCTCAGAATTCCGGCGATCGAGAGTTCCTTCTTTGCGTTTGTATAATGATATTCATATTCATATTTGTAGAGTAGTATTATTAATTTTGCATATGGTCTTAAAAATTTGTTTTCTTTTAATTCATATAACTCCTGAAGCTGTGATTGCGTCAGTACTTTCCACCACTTCATCTCATTGTCACCGATTCCCAATACGTTTTCCGATTCGGAGAAAGAAAGAGAGAAAGAAATATAAGGCCTCTTATCCTATATAGTATCCTGGATCCCAAATCGGAATTGGGATCCCGAATTGGAACAGGTGAGATCCCGTGTACGTGGTTGAAAGACGTAAGAGGTTGGCTCGTGTCGTCTCCCACGTGGTAGAGAGAAAGAGAGAGAAACTAGCTAAGTTAGCTCAAATGGCGGGATACAGCTACAAACACTTCAGATATGCTATACTACCCGAAATCCTAGCATTGTCAGACTGTCTAAGTTACGACAAAGAGAACGATGAACTAGTCTACATCTGCGAAGACATGCTGACTCCTGGGGAGCGGGCGGTTCTTGAGGCTAGGCCTGTTGAGGGGTGATTCTTCGATGACTCTTAGGAATACTAGTGATGTTGTCGGGGTTGCTAGGCGGGCTGTCGAGTATATCCAGGAGCAGAGGGCTAAGAGAGCGTTCAACATACTCGTTAGAGAATTAGAGCGGCTCGAAGAGATCGCGGCTGTCTGGCGACTCCAAAAATATGCAAAAGAAGGGAAGCTAACTATAAGGCCTTTCAGGGAGCCCTATTGGGAGATAATAGTCGAAGGCAGGAATGAAGCCTACCTAATACACTATAATGACGAGAGGCTTGTCCTAGCGAAGCGCAACGGCAAGTTCCTAGAGCCATTCCTCGGCAAGCTACGGGCAAGAGAGCCAGCGTATCGTGACTGCGAGGGATCAGGATGTCCTCACTAGCTAGGTGATTCGTGATGCCCTGGTTTAGGTGTCGGAATAAGCGGGAGCAGAGGATCGTTGTCGCCCGGGACATCAGGCAAGCCGAGTACATCTCAAAGGAGTATCTCGATCTGCCTTACGCCGAATGCCAGCCGTACGAGATCCAGCCGAGAAAAAAGAAGCCAGTGGGGGTGAAGACAAAGTGGTAGCGCGTATCCTTGATTCTATCAAGGAGCTCGTAAAGCAGTACGAGCGTAGGAATTACGATGTGATATATGCGCATCACTTGGATAGGCCTGTATGGGTTGCCCTCGAAGAGAAGGGTATCCCAGAGTCGATACTCAACAATGAATTCGTGTTGATCGGGGAACTAGTTCATAGGGGCTTGGCTAGCGTCGTCTTCAAGGCGGATCCCGTCTGTAAGAGGATCCAGCTTAAGCCGTGGATCGTCGAGGAACTTGATGAACGCGTCAGGGATAGATGGGTACGCGACGACAGACACCCGTATGTGGTTGTCTGCGGCAACGCTGATGGAATGATTCCGTACGACCAGAGACTTGTCCCAGTCGAGTTGAAGACTACCAGGAGAAGCGGCGGATATCCACCTGAATGGTTCACTAGATCAGAGCTCTACGCATGGCTCTACAATGCCCCGGTAACATTACTAGCGATCTTGAATCTAAAGGACGCCTTTGAGGTCGATTACTACGTGAAGAACCCGGGAGACATTGTCATAACAGCTAGGGTAGTTGACTGGCTTCGCGGCAAGTGGCCGCAAGCAACATCAAGGATAGACGACTTCGTCAAGGTGGTCGAGCTATGAGGGTTGTATCGTTCAAGGCGGATGAGCTCACTATCGAGATCCTGGAAAACTATGCCAGGGAGTATGGTAAGAGTAAGTCGCAGCTGATACGCGAAGCACTATCACGCTACATTGCAGAGCTCTCAGGCCGAAACAAGATCTACATCACCCGCCGCGTACGGGTGTACTAGCCGTGCTTAGCGTGGACGAACTCAAGCAACGGTATAATGCTGATTGGGTTAAATCCAATGCTAGGGAGCACTTCGTATTATTATTTCTTAAAGTGTATCTGCCGCCTGTGTTTGAGCCACGGCTTTCTGGGTTGGGCGCGGGGAGTTCTGAGTATATTCCGCGTTCTTATCGGGGTGCTGGGGAAGCCTTCGACATCACGATATACTTTAACGGTTTGCCACTTGCTTATGTCGAGGTCACGGGCCTCGACTATGATAAGAGGCCTAAGAAGGGCCTGGGCTATTGTGTGGGAGAGTGGAAGATCGACAAGGCATACAAGCACAGGCTACAGGATAGGACTTGGGTAGCCTATGTTTTAGAGACTCAGAGCCGCATACTATGGGCCCCGATAACAAAGTTCCTTACAAGCCTGGCAAAGCCAGGCAAACTATACGAGGATGAACGACCGCACAGATGCCTACCGATACAGAAGTGGCACTCTACAAGCCAGACTGGAAGACTGGCCCAATCCCATTCCTCAACTGGCTAACGGCAAAGGCAGCCATAGATGGTCAAGTGGTTGTTAGGGGGCCTGTGAGGGGGTGAACCATGCAGGTAATCCACCAGGTTGAGGTCCAGCGGAAAGGCGGCCCCTGCGCGGCTTATCCGTCTAGCTGCATTGTTAGGGATTTACTGAATGAGGCTGGGCTACTCAAGCCATTCGAGCCTCTAAAAGTGTTGGACCTAACATATGGCCAGGGCATATTTTATTACAGTATACGGAGCAGGGTACGCGTCTATGCATTTGATATTAGACTGTTGAACTGGATAGTAAAGCCATACATGTTCTATGAGAAGAGCTGCGAGCACTGGAAACGTGTCGGACTTGAGTCCGAGGCATTCGATCTAGTGGTTGTGGACCCACCATTCAGCCCATACAATAGGGGCTGGGAGAAACGAGGCCACTACAGGGATAACGGCAGCATAGCGCTCTGTATGTACGAGGCGCTTAAGGCGTCTGAACACTTCAATGTTCCATTATTGGTCCACTTCTTCTGGAAGACTATACCGTACGGCTACCGAGTAATTGCGGAAACCTGGTTCCAGGGTTGGAGCAGGCTAAGCAAGATGCCACGCCCCACATGGTTTGGAATCCTTGAGAGGGGGTGAACGTGATGGCTAGGGTTTACATTAGCGCGGCGTGGCGGTGGGACCCCGAGGAACCACTACCCTACGCGGATATTGGTAGATTGCTATTCGCTGTACTAAAACACGCAAAGAAGATAATAGTGCATGACGCTGATTTAGACGGCTTCGCAGTGACAGTTATTACCAGTAATCCTGAGCGTCTAATTAATAAATTAGATGTAATTAGGTTAGAGAAAGTAAAGATTTACGTTGGTAGGGGTGGTTGAGTGATGGTTAGAGTTAGGATTACTTGTCGTGGATATAGTGATGACAAGGAGAGGCGGATTACTATTAACGCAGATATGCCTGCTGACAAGTGGACTCTAATAGCCTACACGATAATGCGGTTTTTCGTGTCGAAGTCTAGCCCACTGGTTGACTTGGATTTCGATATGTTGGAGTGCGATGCATGGTGTGAGGGTAAGAAGTGCAGTAATCGCAAGGACTGGGTTAAACAAGCGAGAAATGCCGAGAAAATTATTAAAAATAAACCCACATGGTAGGGGGTGGCTGACTGGTGCCGTTAGAATGCGTATGTCGTGAAAAATATAGCGATGAAGGTATCTTTGGCTGTTGCGATTGCAGCCAGGAAGAGCATGATAGATTACAGAAAGAGTGTGAGAGGGATTGGAATGGCTGGTGGGACTGCTACTTTGTTAGCAGCTGCGAGGAGTGGGAAGACATAGACCCTGACGACTGCGACGACCTAGACGAGGAACTAGACTGCTACTAGCCTGCTACTAGCTGGGGGTGGTGGGGCGTGAAACCCAGCAGCAAGCCTAGGCTTCAAAGGTTTTTTGAAGCCCGTTACTCGGGCGTTTTTGAAGCCGTCTCCTCAGGCGGGGGTGGTGTTATTTGGGCGTAGACTTGATAGAGTGTTTCCTCGATAAGGCTTCAAACCAGGGCTTCAACATGTATGCATTCGTTAAAACTGTTAAACAAAACGGTAAACTATACAGGTATCTCGTAATAGAAGCATACGATCCAGTAACCAAACGTAAGAAGGTCTTACTACACCTCAGCTTCAGGAAAATCCTAGAGACATTCAAAGATGAAGTAGATGATAAGGCGTTAGCCTTATGGTGCGGGGGGCGGGATTTGAACCCGCGCAGGCCTACGCCATCGGGTCCTCAGCCCGACCCCTTTGGCCAGGCTCGGGCACCCCCGCCCAACACAACCATTTGTATCTCAACCGCGCTCCTGTAGGACTTAAACCTTTACCTTGCATCCCACACTTAGGGGGTCTCCTAGTTTTTTAACCTGTTAGTGCTGGCCATGTTACAGGCGAGTGCTGGCTGGTGCCTGGCTTAACGGGCTACGGTGAAGTAGTGTGGGCGTACTGGATGCTCTAGCAGCCATTGCAGATAGGTTCCCGACCGTGGAGAAGCCTGTGCCCCGTCCAAGCCTCTACAGGAGACTAGCCTGGACCGGCATTATACTGGTCCTATATCTTGTGATGGCGAACATACCCCTCTACGGGATACCCGCTCAGGCTACGGAGACTCGTGTCTCTCTGCAGAGGATTATCTTCGCCAGCAGCGCTGGCAGCTTGATGGAGCTGGGCATAGGCCCCATAGTCACTGCCGGCTTGATACTACAGGTATTGGTTGGAGCTAAACTCATAGATATCGACTTAAACGACCCCGAGGCCAGGAAGAAGTTCACGGCCGCCCAGAAGAGCCTAGCCATCCTCTTCGCTATCTTCGAGGCAACCATGTACGTGATAGGTGAGAAGTACTGGGTTGGAAGCGGTATACACCCCAGCTGGACGACAAAGATACTAGTCATCACACAGCTGTCCTTCGCCGCATTCCTAGTCCAGCTCTTCGACGAGATGCTCCAGAAGGGCTGGGGTATCGGTAGCGCGATAAGTCTCTTCATACTCTCCGGCGTAGCATACCAGGTCTTCTGGAGCCTCCTAGGCTACGTGCCCAGAATAGCAGAGACTTACGGGTTCATTCCGGCCTTACTCAAGGAGAGGAGTCTCATATTAATCGCCAGGCCCAACGGCTATCCGGACTTAACAGGCCTGCTGGCTACAATCGCTATAATACTGTTCCTAGTGTATGTCCAGGCCATGAGGGTAGAGATACCCGTTACCTCGGCTAGGCTCAGGGGTATAAGGACGAGGGTCCCCCTCCAATTCATGTATGTGACAAACATACCAATCCTACTCGTAGGCATACTAGTCTCGGACCTCCAACTCTTCAACGGGATAATACAGAACCTAGCAGGACCCGGTAGCAAATGGGCCCACTACTACTCGACAATGGTCCACTACGTGTCGCCCCCGAGAGGTATAATCCCGGCTCTATCGGACCCGCTACGCACGCTAGTATTCGCGGTTTCATGGACGATAATGGCCGTATTGTTCGGCTACATGTGGGTCGAGCTAGCAGGGTTAAACCCCTCAGACCAGGCCGAGAGGCTCGTCAAGAGCGGGATGGAGGTCCCTGGCATGAGGAGGAACCCCAGGATACTGGAGGGCATACTGGCAAAGTACATCTACCCGCTGACCCTCCTCTCAAGCCTGATAGTAGCGGCCATCGCCATAGCGGCCGATATATTCGGCGCCTATGGAACCGGGACAGGTATACTGCTCGCTGTCGGAATTATTAACCAGTACTACACAATGATATCATACGAGAGAGCGCTGGAGACCTACCCGCTGCTCCGCAAGCTACTGGGAGAAGGGTGAGCTCCCGTGAGGCATCCCTTCAGGGTAGTCATTGTAACGGGGGTCCCCGGGGTAGGGAAGACCACGGTCATAAAACACCTACAGGACCTCGCCGCCAAGGAATCCCTAAAGGTCGAGGTAGTTAACTTCGGCTCATTCATGCTAGACTATGCAGTGAAGGAGGGCATCATAGAGGACAGGGACAAGATAAGGACCCTGCCCCTTAGGAAGCAACTCGAACTCCAGGAGAAGGCCGCCAAGGCCATAATAGAATATGCCAGGGAGAAGCTGGGGAGCGACGGCTTCCTAATAATAGATACCCATGCGCTGGTGCGTACTGTTGCCGGCTATTGGCCCGGCCTGCCAAGGCATGTGATAGACCAGCTGAAGCCCGACATGATAGTGATAGTAGAGGCTGAGCCGGAGATCGTCGCGGCGAGACAGGCTAGGGACAGGACCCGTTACAGAGCTGATTTCGGAGGCGCGGAAGGGGTTAGAAGGCTGATGGAGTACGCCAGGGCAGCTGGATTCGCCAGCGCTGTCTTCTACGCGTCAACCGTGGCTATAATACAGAACAGGGAGGGCGAGGCCGTAGAAGCTGCCCGCGAGCTACTCGGTTACATGAGGAACCTGTGAGGTAGCGGTGTTGAACCCCTACCCCCTCCTAATCCTGATAATACCCCTTGTACTCGCCCTTTCAACCGCGACACTCTACAGGAGCATATACCCCTATGAAAGAGTGAAGGCAGCGGTTGACAAAATAGCCGAATACCGGGCCTTAAGGAAGCAGGCCGCTTCAAGTAAGAGGCTTATGAAAAAGCTGAGGTCGATCGAGCCCGAGTACAGGAGGGCGAAACGCATAGTCACTCGGAGCATTATATTGAAGATGGTACTGCTGCTGGTTGCGTATATGCTCGGCAGCCTCCTGGTACTCCTCTATATCCCAGCGATACCAGCTCCCTTTAACTTACCGCCTCTAACAATGGAGGGGGATGGCGCCTACTACGTGTTCTCACCTATACTCTACTTCCTAGTCTACATCCTAGTGTTCCTCGTGTTCCGGGATACATTCTTATAATCACTCCGGTTCCACCTCCAACCAAAGGGGTGCCGGATCATGGTCAGGCCCGCCTATAGGAGCAGGAGCCTAAGAAGGGCCAAGAAAAGGACTCCGGGGGGCAGGACCGTGATCCGCTATGAGAAGAGGAAGCCAGGCCCTGCCAGGTGCGCTAGATGCGGTAGACCCCTTGCAGGGGTCCCGAGGCTCAGACCCAGCGTGCTCGGAAAATTCAGCAAGTCTTCGAAGAGGCCTGAGAGGCCGTACGGTGGTGTGCTTTGCCCGAATTGTCTTGCAGAGCTCCTACGAGAGTCGATAATAAGAGCCCAGTCATAGTGGTCTCCGGTCCACCGGGCTCCGGGAAGTCCACTTACGCCCGACTCCTCTCACAGGATTTCTGCCTACGCTACACTACAACCGGCAGCATCTTCAGGAGAATGGCCGAGGAAAGGGGGCTGTCTCTAGAGGAGTTAAGCAGGCTAGCTGAGAGGGACCCCTCTATAGACCTGCTTATTGACAGGACTACGTTGGAGCTCGCATCGAAGGGGGGATATGTTATAGATAGCCACCTGGCGGCATGGGTTCTATCCGATATAGCAGATGTCAGCATTCTAGTCACAGCACCCTTCCCTATCCGGGTAGAGCGGATTGCCAAGCGAGAAGAGCGTCCTATGGCAGATGTTATAGTAGAGACTGGTGCAAGAGAGGCCAGCCAATGGGAAAGGTTCGATAGATATTATGGATACGATACGACCCTCCACTCGTCCTTCGATATAATAGTTGATACCTCCGTCTTGGGGATCGATGAGGTCTATAGTGTGATAAAGACCTTTGTCCTCTACAAGCTAAAGGGGCTAGGCTATAGGCTCGATAGAGATTCCATTTAAATAGGCTCAGCCCCTGCCCCGAGATTAGGGTGTCGGTATAATGGCAGCGATCGAGGTGGGCAGGATCTGCGTTAAGGTATACGGCCGTGAAGCTGGCAGGAAGTGCGTCATTGTAGACATAATAGACGAGAACTACGTCCTCATAACAGGGCCAAAACAGTTGACCGGGGTCAGGAGGAGGAGAGCCAACATCGATCATATCGAACCCCTAGACAAGAAGATAGAGGTAAGCAAGGGGGCTAGCGACGAGGAAGTCCTCGACGCCCTAGCTAAAGCTGGTCTCACAGAGTTCATGAGAGAGAGGGTAAAGCCAGCCCCCGCAATATAGCTAAAACCCGTCTACCATTCTTTCGAAACAAACACTCCTAGGCGTTGAAACCTCTTAAAGCCCCTGTTACACCGCGTGGATCCTTGGTGTCTGGGTTTGGCTGAAGACGTGACTGCTAAGGGAAGGGAGTTCATAAGATCTCTCGACGAATTCTGCGGGTTTAACAGAGAGTGGCTTGTGAAGATAGACGAGCCAACCGACCCGAAGTACGGGTTCGTGCCTTACGAGAGGCCCTTGGAAAAATACATAGAGTATGGAGTGATAAACCTAGATAAGCCTCCGGGCCCGACGAGCCATGAAGTAGTGGCCTGGATAAAGCGGATGTTCGGCGTAGAGCGGGCGGGACACGGAGGGACCCTAGAGCCCTGTTAACCCTCTGAGCGGGGGTTAAGGGCGGGGATACCCTAAGGTTACAGGTGTCCTGCCCGTAGCTCTACAGCGCATGACGAGAGTGGTGGGCAGCGTCATCCACAGTGACAAGGAGTACATCTGTGTCATGCAGCTCCACAAGCCTGTAGACGAGGATAGGCTTAGAGAGGTAATCGGGGAGTTCGTGGGCACGATATACCAGAGGCCACCATTGAGGAGTAGCGTGAAGAGGGCTCTCAGGAAGAAGAGAGTCTATAAGATCGATCTAATCGAGTACACCGGCAAATACGGTCTCCTCCACATATGGTCGGAGGCCGGAACCTATATGAGAAAGATATGCTGGGACATAGGGCTCGTGCTAGGCGTGGGAGCCCACATGAGGGAGCTCAGGAGAATACGCACAGGACCCTTCCACGAGGACCGCAACCTAGTTTGGATGCAGCATATCGCCGAGGCCCTGCTAAGGTATAGGGAGGAGTCAAAGGAGGACCTGCTTAGGAAATACGTACTGCCAGGAGAGTATTCTATATGCCATCTGCCCAAGGTGGTTGTTAGAGATAGTGCGGTTGAGAGCATAGTCCATGGCGCGATGCTCGCGGTCCCCGGCGTAGCTAGACTGCACAGCGGGATAAAGAGGGGTGATACCGTCGCGCTGCTGTCCCTGAAGGGCGAGTTAATAGGGCTGGCTAGAGCCGAGATGTCGAGCGATGAGGTCATGAGTGCTGAGAGGGGGATCGCGTTTAAGCCTCTACGCGTGATAATGGAGCCCGGGCTCTATCCGAGGATGTGGAGGTCTAAGTCTGCTAGTGGGGAGGCTCCGAGCGCGTGACGCGGTTAGTGCGTCTAGCCAGACTATTGAAGCCCGTCGTATACAGGATAGCACTAGCCATGCCATTCGCAGTTATATTTATTCTCTATGAGGCGTCGAGGTCTATCGCCTTCCGGTTTAATTCAGGCGTTACGTATGGTCTTCCGTTGTCTTTCGAGGAACATTTTTTCGGTGCTCCTTTGGCTGTGTTCTTTCAGTTGCATAGGGTGTGGCTTCTCGACGTTTTTTGCTCTATCATTTATTCGCTACATCCATTATATTTATTTATATTAATATTATATTTGTTGGTATTTGACTTGGATAACTACATCCACGCTCTCGTAACAGTGGGAACGGCTAGCCTCATAGCCGTAGCAACCTACATAGTATGGCCGGTAGCCCCTCCCTGGATAGCCTACCCCGGGATAACCAGGATACAAAACATAGTATTCCGGGCGCTTGGGCTAGAGAAATCAATAGACCCGAACCCCTACGCGGCCATGCCAAGCATGCATGTGGCGTATTCATTCTTCTTCTACTACTACATCAAGAAGGCATTTGGAAACAAGCACGCCAAACTACTCCTCATAGGATATTTCATGGTGATTGCCGTCCCATTCACGGTAATTTATACTGGAAACCACTACCTGTTAGACGTTATTGCGGGTTTCATAGTGGCACTCGTATCCGTAAAGATCGGAGATATAGTGTTAAGGATCTACTCTAGGCCTTAGGATTCGGGGGTATGGCGGCTTCCATGGGTGCGCTTACTTCGACCCCTCCCCCGATGTACTCTATATAAATATTGACTCCAGGGGTTTCCATGATCGCTATGGAAGCCGTCACGTTAACCGGGTGACTATATTTATTAATAATATTTATTGTTATCATACTTACTATGGAGTCAGGGGCATTAGTCCCTGGTATTGGCAGGGATATAGTTGCTTCTCCCCCCCATACATTCACCACCTTCTCATAGTATAGTATATCATTCCACAGGAAGATTTTAGTGTCGATTAGGAGGCCTGAGGAGGTGTTGGCTTCTATCCACGCGAGCAGGTTCCAATTAGAGCCGCTCAAGTTCAACTCGTAGTCGACCGGTATTATAGCTCCTTCTCCCGCATCTATAACTAGACTCCGCGTGACATTGAGCATCGGTGTGGGCGTCTCCTCAGGGTCTTTCAAGGCGTCTAGGAGGGGGCCTGCATCTAATGCTATAGTTATAGTTCTGTTTCCGTTGTAGCTGATTTGGGTTATCTTAGTGTTGGTCTTGTTTATATCTAGGATGATTGTTGAATAGTTTCTCGGCTCTATTGTTATTCCATTCATGTTTAGGTCCAGGTCTATGCTGGTGTTCGCGTAGAGAATAGCAGCTCTTTTAATATATATTAATTTATTTAAATTATTTTTTATTAATAATATACAATTCAGGTCTTCCACATGACTCATGCAATACGCTTTGACCTCGGGCTTCATTGTCTTGGCCTCTACAGGCTTATGCGAGTCGGGCGAGTCAGGGTTCCTACCGTGAATCCCAGCTACAATAAAAGCTAATATCACTAATATTATTATAATGTGTATAATTCTATTCTCCCGGAAGCCCCTCCACATGCACTACTACCTCTCTCAGAGCCGCAACCAACCATCAAGCCAATATAATGGCGCCGGGGGTGGGATTCGAACCCACGCCCCCCGTGAGGGGGAACGGGTCTCAAGCCCGTCCCCTTGGTCCGCTCGGGCACCCCGGCTTCCGTGATAACCGATAGCATACTAGGTTTTTAGAGTCTACTCCTCCGGGTCACGTCACGATCAAGACGTCGACTGGCGACTTCTCAACGACTTTCTTGGTGACACTGCCAAGGATGAAGCGTTCAATGCCGGAAAGCCTCCTTTTGCCGAGGACAATTAAATCAGCCTCGATCTCCGTGGCATACTCGACTATGGACTCCGAGGGTTCGCCGACAATGACTTCTACCAAGACTTCTACCTTGTGCTCCTCCCGGTACCTGTCAGCGAGCTCCGATAGTTTCCTCCGGGTTGCCTCTACAAGCGGGGTAGTGTCGACGACTTCGGGCGCCATGGCTTCTCCGAGGAAGACTGTCGGAGGAGGAACAACGGTTACCAAGACTAGCTTTGACCCCATGGCTTTAGCCATCTCAACGGCTTTCTCCACGGCCTTTAGAGATGCCTCCGACCAGTCGACTCCGACGAGTAGTTTCTTGTACAAGGGGTCCGTTCACCACTATTATTAGGTCGCGTTGGGCAATATAGCTATGGCCCCGATGTGGATCGCCACGCGTCGGAGCAGTGAAGAGGGCTCGTGTTCCCGAAGGGGCGGCATTTGCCTAGGAGAGCATGGGATGATGATATCGAGGTAACCCGAGTAGTGAAGAGGTTATCCCCGCCTGACCAGTAGGTGATGGGCCGTGAAGGGATGCCAGGTATATGGTATAGCAACCATGTACCTCAGAGAGGAGAGCCCCTGGACTAGGACGCTCCGAGAACTGGGCTCAGCCGGAAAACTAGTCTTTAAAGACGAGATCACACGCAGGATCGTCGTAGAGTTCACTCCAAACGCTCTAGACAGGATACGCGAGCTGGTAACTGAGAGAGCCTCAGCCGCGTCCTTCGAGGTCAAGATAGTATGCCGGGGTGCAAGCGGCCTGCCCGGCCCCAACGCGGTTAAAAAATGGAGGAGGATAGCGGGCAAGAATGCCGCATATGGCGTCGTCGAGGGCCGCTATGTTTTCGCAGAACTCGTAGGTAAGTCTCTCGTGGTCAAGCTAGGCAGGGAAACACGTTCGAGGAATCCACCATACATACTGCCGTCTTCAGCGTTCCAGTTCGCGGTAGACGAGGTCGGGGATGCAATGGCCTCGGCTGCAAGACTTGCGAGGAGCCTAGAGGATGCCTGGAGGTGACGTTATTTGAGCGGGGCTGACTTTGTCGTTAACGTGATAATATCGCTTCTAGGCGGTATACTTATAGGCTTGGAGCGTGAGAGGGCGCAGCTGAGGCCGGAGGAATCGGAGGGCAAGGCGGGTAGTATACCCGGCATGAGGAGTTTCGGCCTCCTAAGCATCTACGGGGCCGTCTCTTCTTACATAGCCCGTTACCTGGCGCCCGAGATGCCTGGAGGCGGGATAGTACTGCCCCTAGCCTTCCTTAGCCTCGTGTTAATCGTGTTAATACACGCCTATGCACGCATGGTCCGCCAGAGGATCCTGGGTATAACCACGTACCTGGTCATGCTCGTGACGTTCATAGTCGGCTTCCTAGCCGGCCTAGGCCTCCATATAGAGTCGGCCTCTCTAGCGGTAATAGTCACGCTCATACTGGCCCTGAAGTATCCTGCCGAGAGGCTGGCCGCGGAGATAAGCTATTCCGAGATGCTTGCTATGCTTGAGGTCGCCGCTATATCCCTGGTTATAGGCCCCATTGTACACTCCTACGCTGTCCAGGCAGGCGTTGACATAGTCTATAAGGTGTACATTTTCTTCGCCATAGTACTACTCCTCTCATTCGTAAGCTATGCAGCGGCTAAGATATGGGGCGGCAGGGGACTACTCTACGCGGCGGGACTCGGCAGCCTAGTCAGTAGCGAGGCCGCTATTGGAGGAGTCACTGCTCTACTACCAGGCATAGACGACCCCAAGCTTAGGAGGAGGATCCTCTCCATGGCTGTAAGGATGATCCTAGCAGTACTCCAGATCAGAGCCTCCGCGCTGATCCTGATAGCGCTATACATTTTCACAAACACGATCGACGTCTATGCGGCGCTAGCCGTCTTAACCCTGGTCCTCGTGCACTTAGCCGTCTCGCTAGGCGGTGTAAGGGAGGTCACTCACGGCAGGCAGATAACGCTCCACGTGACCAACCCGCTCTCCTGGAGCCTGGCGCTGAAGAGTGCGGCGGCATACTTAGTCCTCACCCTATCCTTCCAGATAGTCAACGAGTTCCAGGCAATACTCCCCGTATCAATCGCCACCCTAGTCATATCCGCACTTGGAGGCCTAGTCAACGCGACGGCAACCATACTATCCCTGGCAACCGTATACGACTCCATCCCCGTGAATGTAGCCCTAGCAGGCATGTTCCTATCAATAGGCACCGCATCACTCAACAAGATACTCTACGCCGATACATCCAAACTAGACAGCGCCGAAATCGGCTTGATACTAAGATGGAGCATCATAGAATCAATCTTCCCATTCACCCTAAGCATAGTGCTATACCTATTCTACCCCTAAGAAGCCGAATCCAGTAGAACCTCTTATGTCATTGGTGCGGGGGGTGGGATTTGAACCCACGCAGGCCTACGCCATCGGGTCCTAAGCCCGACCCCTTTGGCCAGGCTCGGGCACCCCCGCCCAACACAACCATTAGAGACCTGTGATTTAGGCTCCGGTGTTTAAGTGGGTTTCGCCCTTTCCTATTCGGGCTCGTAGGGTTCTTCCTCTTCGATCTCTGTTTCCGCCTTGGTCAATGCGAGTATCTCTCTCACCACTTTCTCGGCCTCTCTCTTCTCGGTGTTTCTGGCGTTGCTGATGAGCCTGGAGGCGTTCTCGCTTATGAAGTCGTCTAGGCTGCCTTCGACCTCGACTACGCTTCTCTTGAGTACCATTGGGGTGGGTTCTGTTATAGCGCCTCTGACAACGGCGTTACCGTTTAGTGGCGTGACTAGTAGGGCTCCTACTCGCATGTTGTTGTAGGTTACCTCGTATACTATATCCCCTGTGTCTGTCTCGCCAAGCTTGTTTACTTGGAGCTCTATAGCGCCCTTCATCAGGGCCTCGGCCTCGGGTAACGCCTCTTTAACCTTAGCCTCTACCTCCTCGTCGGGAATTCTCTTCCATACCTGTACCTGGAGCGTTTCTAGGTTCCACTTAATACCCTCCTCGTCAACGGTATAGTCGATGGAGATCCTGACTACATCGCCTTTATCCACCTGTAGCTTGTTAACCAGGATCTCGAAGAGCAGCCGGTTGAGCTCTGCCGCGGCGCGCGCTACATCGGTATTGGTTATCTCGCCGTTCTTGATTAGATCCCTCAGCTGGGCGAAGAGGACGCGCCTCACTTTATCCGCGTAGCCGCCGGCTATGACTAATCCCGTCCTTAAGGTGTTTGTAGCCATAACTTAGACACCCATGTTATAGACTATCTAGACGCGTCTAATTACTTTTATGGAGGACGATCACCTCCTCCACTTCACACCTATAATCCCTGGCATCCTACACGTTAATTAGCCCGGTACCGAGCGGGCCCCTGGTAGAGGTGCCTGCTATGGAGAGCCGACCACCGGAGACTGGAGCCCGCGAGGGCCATGACAATAATGCCAGAGAACGGCGACCAGGCATGTGCGTCACCTGCGATTACTGGCGCCCCCACATACACTATGGTTTCATAGGATACTGCACGCGCCATGCACGCTTTACATTCGAAGACGACAGCTGTAGCGAGTGGAGAGAGTTAAAAATAAACGACTACGAATTTTACTGGTGTTCCACGTGTAAGACTAGAATAATCGGCGTTGAAGCAAGGGATCTCCTAAGAAGGGGGCATAGGGTGCACAGGGGTGCCTATGTCGATCCCGATGTTAGGGAGGAGCTATATAGTGTCTTCTAACATAACCCAGGCTTGGGTAGGTGGTGTATATTGAACGACCCGGATGTGCTACTTCTCATAGGCGGCCCCCAGGGCGGGGGGATAGAATCCGCTGGCCAGATCGCCCTGAAAACGCTGGTCTTGAAGGGGTACGCTGTAATAGGCACGCGCGACTACAAGAGCAACATAATGGGCGCCCATAGCTATTACACGATAAGGGCGAGATTCGATAGGCCAGGCGCAATCAGGTTCCCCGTAGATGCTGCAGTGGCCCTGGACGCGGAGAGCATACTCACGCACTTCAACGACGTCAGGCCAGGCGGGATACTAGTATACGACCTGAACGTGCTGAACACAAAGATAGACGCTATACAGCCCATGGAGGCCGTCTTGAAGAAGAGGCTAAAGGATCTATTCGCCTCCAGGAACCTCCCTCCAACAGCCGGGAGCGCAGTTAAACTAGCCGAGGAGAACGGTGTAAAGCTAGTCCCACTACCACTTCGTGAACTAGTCAGGAAGCTAGCCGAGAAGACCGGAGCAAGCCTAACCTCGGTCTCCAGGGCGGTCAACACTCTAGGCCTAGCTTCAATGCTGTACCTCATGGGAGTGGAGCCGAGGTGCATCGAGAGGGGAATAGCTACCCACTTCGCGGCTAAGAAGAAAGTAGTCAACATAAACGTGGAAGCCAGTAGGCTCGCAATCGAATACGTCGAGGAGCATTTCGGAAAACCCAGCATTGTATTACCCGACGGGCCCCACAGGGGCAAGAAAGTAATGCTAGCTACCGGCAACGACCTCGTAGCTATGGGCAAGATAACGGGAGGCCTGACGTTCCAAAGCTACTACCCCATAACCCCAGCCAGCGACGAGGCTATATACATGGAGAAGTTCAGGTACCACGAGCTGACAGACGAGGCGAGCGAGAAACTGGGAGTTCCAAAGCTAGGCACTGCCATCGTTCAGACGGAGGACGAGCTCTCAGCGATAATGATGGCTCTAGGCGCTGGAGCTGCGGGGGCAAGGTCGGCGACCAGCACTAGCGGGCCAGGGTTCGCTTTGATGAACGAGGCCGTGAGCCTAGCCATAATGGCCGAGATCCCCGTGGTCCTAACGATATGGATGAGGGGTGGGCCCAGCACCGGGTTGCCGACAAAGGAGGGCCAGCAGGACCTCTTACACGCCATGTTCTCTGGCCACGGTGATAACCCGAAGATAGTCCTGGCGAGCGGCGACCATGTAGAGGCGTTCTATGACGCCATCAAAGCCCTTAACTGGGCCGAGAAATACCAGACCCCTGTAATCCACCTGCTAGACAAATACCTAGCAAGCACAACCACATCCCTATACCCAGAGGACGTAGACCCTTCAAAAGCAGTTGTAGAGCGCGGGCAGAGGATAGAGAACCCCCCGCCAGGGTACAAGAGGTACGCTCTAACAGACACTGGCATAAGCCCCTTCGCCCCCATAGGGGCGAGCGAAATGATACTGACCGGGCTGGAACACACGGAGGAGGGCTATCCGACAGAGGACCCTGAATTGAGGGACAAAATGGTGGAGAAGAGGAGGAAGAAGTTCGAGACTATAGCCAAAGAGATCCCCAGCGAGGAGAAAGTAGTCCTACACGGAGACCCCGACGCTCCAGTAACACTCGTGTCGTGGGGATCGACGAAGCAAATAATACTGGAGGCCATGAAAATACTCGAAGAGAAGGGAGTTCATGCAAACTTCCTGCAGATCAGGCTCTTCTATCCCTTCCCCGCAAAGGAGGTACTTGATGTCTTGACGAGGGCTGAGACGGTGATCAACATAGAGCAGAACGACATGCTTCAAGCGGCCTTCCTAATTAGGGGCTTCACGGGATTCGCGATTAAACACCATATTAAGAAGCTCAACGGCAGGGCCTTCTGGGACACCGAGATAGCCAACGCAGTAATAGAGATTCTTGAGACCGGTAAGGAGGAGGTGGTGATGAAGGGTGGCGCGTAACTGGATGGAGTACAGGACGCCAGCCTGGGTGCAATGGTGCCCAGGATGTGGCAATTACGGGATACTAGCCGCCATACATAGGGCGGTAGCAGAGCTCGATATCGAGCCGAGGAAGCTAAGCATAGTCACCGGGATCGGCTGCTCCGGTAGGTCATGTTACTACATCAAGGGCTCCAACATGCACGTAGTCCACGGAAGAGCAATACCAGCGGCAACCGGGATAAAGCTAGCCAACCCCAGCCAGACAGTCATCGCCCTAGGAGGCGACGGCGACATGCTTGGCATAGGCGTGGAGCACTTCGTCTCCGTGGGCAGGAGGAACGTCGACATAACTGTAATAGTCCACGACAACGCGGTCTACGGGCTCACAAAGGGACAGGCAGGGCCAACTCTACCAGCATGGATACAGACAAAGGCACTCCCAGGGCCAAACCTCCACGACAACATAAACCCCGTGCTATTAGCCTTCGCCAGCGGCTACACATTCATAGGAAGAGCCTACGCCTACCACGTAGAACAGACCAAGGAGCTGATCAAGCAGGCTATAGAACATAAGGGGACGAGCCTAGTCCAGATACTACAACCATGTCCAACCTACAATAACATAATGACAAAGCAGTGGTATGAGGAGCGAATATACTATCTCGCAGAGAAGGAGCCCGACTGGAATCCGACAGTTTCAACCCAGGAAGAGCTACTGGCAAAGATGCCCCAGATACTAGCTAAACTAGTCGAGTGGGGAGACAAAATACCCCTCGGAATCCTCTATAGGAACATAGCAAAGGACACATTCGAGGAACGCCTAGGCAAGATAATACTAAACTACTTCGAGTACCCTCCAGGCAAGAGGCCGGTCGAAGTCGAGGGCAAGCCACTAGTAGACCCCTGGACGGTCTTCAAAGAAAAAGTAATAGAAACCTTCAAGCTCTAGACAAACCTAATCAGCCTCACCAACACATTTTTCCTACATGGTGTAGCGAGCCAGTGGTACCGAAACTCAGCGACTACCTCGGTGACGATAGAGGTAGACTCCGCTCCGAAAGGGAGACCTGTAGCGAGAAACAAATCAAAAAGATCGTAGAGATAACCATAGCCGAGTTCATGGAGCCTCTCATGAAAGAGTTAAAGGAGCTCAGAAAAGAGGTCTCGAACCTGAGGGATGCTGTTGAAAGACTGGATAAAAGAGTAAAGAGTTCCAGCGGTGAGGGTCCCTCTAGGCCGGGTAGGAGATCCCCTGGAATAGAAAGAGTTAAGAGGCTCATAGAGAAGGAGGGATTCCTGCTAGCCAGTCAATCCATGCAAAAAACCGGCGTAAGCGGCTATAGGCTTGCCAGCCTAAAGGGTGCCAGCGGGTTCGTAGTGTTGGACACGGGTACTGACTTCATTGTATTCACTGAGGATACATATAACGAGTTCATAAACCTCCTATCGAGAATCAACACTCCGGATCCCGACGAGGCTGCAAACATGCTGGGCAGGTTCAAGGAGGCGTTCTATACCATGCGCAACTCCTCCATGATCTACTATGATACCAAGAGGAAGGGCTGGAGACTGCTATTCTAGCGCCTGAGGTGGATGGTCTATGAGGTACAGGTTGGTCAGGAAGGAGAGGTATGGTCCGGAGGGGCTCACCAGGATCGTCATCATCTCGGACGAGGATGCGATTGGTAGAAGTGGTGTGAGCGATGACGGAGAGGTAGTATTGAGGGTTCCAGAGTTCCTAGCCGAGGGAGAGTTGGTGGGCGACGAAGAGGCGATACAGGCACTATCTAGTGCCGACGTCGCGGTCCTATATGGTGAGAACATAACCGAGCTAGCTGTGAGGCTCGGTTACGCGAGCGCCGACTCAGTACTCGACGTGAAGGGATTAAAACACGTGCAGATATTCAAGATAATGTACTAGCCGGTTTGAGAGTAAATTAAGAGTCCACTAAATACAGCTTATACGCCCCTCTATAGGATCCTATAAGGACTAGAGCATCCACCTATCTCTCCCGGAGAACCCGGTGATACGGCGATGGGAGACATAGTAGTGCTTGTAAAGCCTTCTCTCAACCCCGACATGGTTCGATCGAAGCCCGACGGTACAGTGGATATCGACGCTATCCCCCTAAAGCTAGACGACATCGACGCCAATGCACTCTTCGAAGCACAGAACTTGAAAAAAGCCCTCGGAGGTAAGATAGCAGCTATCCTACTCCTAACCTGGGGTCCCGTCGACAAGAGAGCCAAAGACCTGAGAATGGTAGCCCAAGAAGCTCTAGCTAGAGGAGCAGACGAAGCACACATCATAGCCGACGACGCTTTGACGCCGGGCGACCCCATAACCACTGCCTCGGCGATAGTAGCTACTATCAAGAAAGCCGGCTTAAAGCCCGACATCATCCTTGCCGCGGAGGCTTCTATAGACCAGACAACAGGCCAGATAGCTGGTAGAGTAGCCGCCAAGCTAGGGTTGCCCTACGTGAGCTTTGCCAGGAAAATAGAAGTCAAAGACGGCAAGCTAGTCGCGGAGAGAGACCTAGAGGAGCACATAGAGATACTCGAAGTAGGTCTGCCAGCAGTAGTGAGCGTGACCCAGGAGATCAACGAGCCCAGGCCGCCGACCCTCATACAGATCAGGAGGGCCGCCAAGAAACCCCAGAAGTATTATAAGAAGGCTGATCTAGACGGCGTGGTGATGCCTGTTAAACAAGGGCTCGAATACAAGATACTGACCGTCTCAAGGAAGCAGGTAATCATCGAGGGCGATAACCTAGAGGAGATCGCGGAGAAGCTTATCCGGGCTCTACAGGAGGAGGGCGTACTCAAGTTATAGAGGGGAGGGTGATCGGGATGGTGGAGGCATTAGTGGTTGGGTCTTCGATACCCGAGATCAAGGAGTCCCTAGGTGCTGTAGCAAGCCTTGGCGAGAAAGCAGTTCTAGCCTATGGTAAGGCTGCCGAGGCAGGCGAGCTCGGCTCGCTTGGAGTAAAGGTATACGTCTTGAAGAGCACCCACCCCGACCATATCGTGAATGCTGTAGAGAAGCTATTCCAGGAGCTCAAACCAAAACTGGTGATTGGATGGGTAACTAAGAATAACAGGGCCGCGCTATCCTACTTCGCAGGACTACACGATCTTCCCATGGCTACTGACGTCATTGGCTTAGAGTTTGCAGACGATGGGGTTATCTACAAGAGAGGCTTCCTGAGCGAGAGAGCCATTGCAACCGAGAAGATACCATATCCAGCGGTGGTCCTGATAAACCAGAAAGTCTTCAAGCCCGTAGACGCGGCTGGCCAGGCAGGAGAGATTGTAGAGCTAAGCGTTGAAGGGGAAAAGGTCAAGCTAGTCGGTGTAAAGGAGAAGGTTCTAAGCGGGATCAACCTAGAGGAAGCCGAGATAATAGTGGGAGTCGGCAGGGGATTCAAGAAGAAGGAGGACCTCGAACTAGCCTTCAAGCTAGCAGAGCTGCTAGGAGCCCAGGTAGGCGCTTCAAGGCCTATCGCAGCCGATTACAAGTGGCTACCCGAAGATGCATGGATAGGCATAAGCGGGAAGAGAGTCGCGCCAAAGCTCTACATAGCAATCGGTATAAGCGGGGCTCCACAGCACATGGCTGGAGTGATGAATTCAAAGATCATAGTTGCTATTAACAAGGATAAGACAGCTCCCGTCTTCAAGCAAGCGGACTACGGCGTAGTAGCCGACCTATACCAATTCCTACCGGTACTGATAAAGAAGCTAGAAGAGCTGAAGAAAGCATAGCTCGAAGAACCCATCCTAACCTATATATTATTCAGTTTTTAATATTTTAATACTATGTTCTATCAAGCCACTACTTGCAACGAGGAATTATAGTATAAATCTCGATCCCCCCGGGTTCTAGGGAATGGTGTGACTGCTTGGAGGCGTTGACATGCCAACCACTGCCAGGGCTTCTCGCTTCCCTACTCTTGATACTATTCCTGGTACTCTTCTTGCCATTCAAATCGCATAAGATAGAGAGGAACCTAGAACCCTTCTTCCTAGTCATGGGTTTAATCGGGATAGCAACTAATTACTACTTTGGAGTCACTCATTACGAGGAATTAATGGAGGTGTTCCGCAAGGCAGTCATCACTCCTGTTTCCATTTCTGGAACACCCATCGGGATAACTCAAGTCGTCCTGATATTCGGGTTAATATTCTACTACTATTATAAACAAATATATAGATTTATTAATATACTTATAGATAAGCTGGGCTTCTACATGTTCGCCTTCATCTTCACACTACTCTTCGGACTCATATCAAGCATAATATCAGTAATAGTAACAGCAGTTATAATATCCGAAATAGCAGCGGCACTAAAGCTCGAAAGAAAATACAAGATAGAATTCGTAGTCCTCTCGGCATTCGCCGTAGGACTAGGAGCAGCCTTGACACCAGTCGGCGAACCCCTATCCACCATAGCAATATCCAGGCTCAATGAAAGCTTCGACTACCTACTGAGAATCCTAGGCCCCTACGTGATACCAGGCATAATAATGATAGCCGCATACACAGCCTACAGGCTCAAGAAAAGCGGCGCCACAGTCTATGGAGTCGAAGCGGTATACGGTGAGAGCCTGAGGAGCGTTATAATACGAGCCGTTAAAGTCTACATATTTGTCGCAGCCCTCGAACTACTGGGACACAGTTTCACCTACTTAGCCTACTGCTACTTCAGCAGGCTACACCCATGGGCGCTGTACTGGCTGAATACCATCAGCGCGGTTGTAGACAACGCGACCCTCACAGCGGCTGAAATAAACAAAGCACTAACCGAAGAACAGATAAGGAGCGCTCTAATGAGTCTGCTAATATCAGGTGGCATGCTCATTCCAGGCAACATACCGAACATCGTCGCTGCTGGCAGACTAAAGATAACTAGTAAAGAGTGGGCTAGGGTAGGAGTGCCCTTCGGCATAGCACTACTACTACTATACTTCATTATTATAGAAGTGCTAGGCATCCACATATCGATCTACTAGGGGTGACGGCTAATGCGTGAGAAGCCGCTAGAGAGGATACTACTGCCGCTAGACCTATCCTTGGCAAGCGACGTTCAAGTAATGATAGCTGGTGAACTAGCGTTAAAGTACAAGAGCGAAATAGTGCTAGCCCACGTAATCGACTCCCTGGTAATAGACCATGCGGCAGCAGGCTTCGACCCGGAGAGCCTCATAGCGTCCCTCGAAAAACGCGCTAGAAACAAGCTCAACGAGTACAAGGAGGAATTAGAGCGTAAAGGAGTGATTGTTGACGTATACGATGAATTCCCAGTAGAGGATCCAGCTGTCGCTATAGTCAGTATAGCGTCTAGAGTAGGTGCGACAGAGATCTTATTATTGAATAAAGGATGGAGGGTTAAGAGGCGCATCCTCTTAGGCGGCACTGTAAAGGAGGTCATAAAGAGATCAACTAAACCAGTGATACTCTTCCATGTAACGTACGACAAGGAGCAGGGAAGGGTCCGAGTAGTTAGCGAGGTGGATCTGACTGAGAGAATCCTCCTGGCGGTCGACGAGAACGTTAGTGAAGACATGGTAGGCTATGTGAAGGACCTGGCCCGTTACTATGAAACACGCGAACTCTATCTACTCCATGTAATGGAGGAGGGAGAGTCTAGAGACACCGTGGAGAAGATGTTATCAAGGATCCAGAGAGAGTTTGAGGGTTTAGTTGAGGAGATCCATAGGGTTATACTGGCTTCGCATAAGGTGGCAAAGGTGATAGCTAGCTTTGCCGAGAACACTAAGTCGACTATAGTGCTGGGGAGGACGGTCCGGAAGGGGTTTATTGAATGGGTACTGGGTAGTACTCTCGATCACGTGCTGGTTAGGGCTACAAGGCCTCTCGTAATCTATCCGGTCAAGAGGATTGAGTAGCTGGTGGATCGGTCTCGGTGCTTGCACCCAATCTCATCAGAGGTATCGGTATTTTCTCTATCGTGTTGTCTTCATTGACCGATCCCTTTCTTGTCGTTAACCGGGTTGTATGCTAGGATTTATTTAGGGGTTTTTGCCTGTATAGGGAGACCTGGTGCTGGATACGGTGTCCAGAGGATCGACTACGACGCTAGTCTATGCCTCCCTGCTCATAGCCATTATCAGTCTATCGCTAGCAGGGGCTCTATTCTACAAGACCTATAAAAGTATAGATGAGGTGAACTCTAAGATAGACACACTTAAATCCAATATAAAATCAATAAATAATACTAAAACTATAAAAGATCTGGAGGTACAGATAGCAGAGCTCAATAAGAGCCTCGCAACCGTAGCCACAGTAGACCAGCTCCAGGAAGTTGCGAGCAAGCTAGCCAGCTTAGAGCGGTCACTGAAGTCACTGAAAGAAACCCAATCCGGTCTAGCAGAAGACATAGCTACTATCAAGGAGAAGATCAAAGAGCTAGAAGAGAGAATGAAGTTCCCGGTAACAGTGGTAGACGGAACCGGAGAGGATACAATAATAGAGTCAAAGCCAACCAGGATAGTATCGCTAGCACCCTCAGTGACAGAGATACTCTACTATGTAAACGCTACCGACAGACTGGTAGGCGTAGACTCCTACAGCAACTTCCCCGAGTGGATTCCAGAAGCCAGAGAAAACGGGACCCTAACCGACGTAGGAGGATTCTTTGACCCCAGCGTCGAGAAGATACTATCAGTTAACCCGGACCTAGTCATAGGAGTCGTGGGCGTCCCAGCGCATGAACACATAAAGAACCTATTCAAGGCATACAATATACCGGTCATACTACTGCCCCAGGCCTCTCTAAGTGACATCGAGAGATCGATACTAATAGTCGGAAAGGCTACTGGCAACATCGATGAGAGCATCAGGGCTGCAGCTGACTTCGAATCCAAACTAGCAAGGATAAAGTACGCGAACTATACTACCACGCCGAGAATAGCCTTGATCGTATGGCTGAACCCCATCTGGGTTGCAGGGAACTCGACCTTCCAATCGGAAGCACTATACTGGGCTGGGGCTAGGAACGCTTTCGAAAACATCTCCGGCTGGGCCAGCATAGACATTGAGCAGTTGCTCGTCGCGAAGCCAGACATAATAATAGCGGTTGGCATAAACGCTAGCGACGTTATCTCAACCGTAGAGTCTCAGCTAGGGGATAGCGCTGGAGAGATACCTGCAATCGCCGATGGTAGGGTATACTGTATAGGCTACCCCTACAGCGATTTGTTCAATAGACCATCGCCAAGAATAGTCGACGCCATTATTATAATACAGCTAATAGCACATCCAGAGCTGTATAACATGGATAGAGCCCATATACCAGCCTGTATAAATAACGAGACGCTTCCAGAGGTCCCAGAACCCCCAGCGGTTTCATGAGCGTGAAAGCGGCATTGTCCATGAGAACCACGGTATTTTTCCTCTCGGCCATTATAATTACCTCGATACTAGCTATACTCTCCTTAACCACCGGGCCCTTCAAAGGAGTTCATATAGGCGATGTGATTGAATATATTATTTATGGTACTGGGGATAATGCGGGCATAGTGAGGTATAGGTTGTTCAGGACTATAGCGGCAATGACTGTGGGTGTTGGTTTGGCTGTATCGGGGCTTTCAATGCAGTACTCGCTGAGGAATCCACTCGCTGATCCGTTCCTTCTGGGAGTCTCTTCTGGGGCGGCTTTAGGTGTTGTTATGGTATTAGTCTATGTCAATAGGCCTCATCCGGTACTGATCTATACTGTTGCTATGATGTTGGGGTTGGTGTCGTTCTTTATAGTCATAGGTATTGGTGCTAAGTCGGGTGGATCCCCCTCTTCTATAATTGTGGCTGGTGTTTCGGTTAGTTATGCGTTGTCTGGTATAACGATATTCATTATAAATAAATATTTATATAAAATTAATATTACTTTCATGTGGTTGTTTGGGACGGTTGCTTATGTAACTAAGAAAACACTCTCTATAACACTTCTACTCGTGTCAATCGGAACAATATTTTTGTTAATATTATCAGATAAAATATATACACTAGTGCTGGGAGACGAAGTCAGCCAAAGCATGGGGGTCAACGTAAAACACGTAAGATACACGACACTCCTAATGAGCGCACTTACCGCGTCGGCAACAGTAGCCCTAGCAGGCCCAGTAGGCTTCATAGGACTAGCCGCTCCATGGCTATCAAGACTACTAGTCGGAAGCAAGTTCAACGTCACGCTAGCGATGTCGATATTAATGGGATCCGCACTAGCCCTCACATCAGACATCATGATAAGACTAGTATCACCAAGCCAGGAAGTTCCACTAACCGCCTTCACAGCGCTATTCGGAGGACCACTACTCTTCTACCTCACAAAAAAGACAGGATGGTGACCGGGAAATGGAATGCAGGCTATCTCTAAGAGACGTAACTGTAAAGACCAGCCGGGACAAGGAGATAATCAAAGGCATCACGCTACAACTAATCAAAGGCATCCACGCGATAGCAGGCCCTAACGGAGCTGGCAAGACAACGCTCCTCAAGGCAATAGCGGGAGTCCAAAACCACTCCGGGACAATCGAATACTGTGGTGAGAGGACGAGTGAAATCAGCTCTAAGATCTCATATACGCCAGCAACCCCGGTGATAGACCCTCTAGCAACAGTATACGATGTGCTCAGGGCCGGGCTCTTCAATTCAAGAGGAGGCCTGGATCATGCCATGAAGTACCTTAAGCTCCTGCAAATAAACCACCTATTGCACAGACGGTTCACCTCACTCAGCAGTGGAGAGCAACGCCTGGTGTGCTTGACACGGGCACTAGCTAGAGCCCCCTCGCTACTCTTACTGGACGAGCCGCTGTCATTCCTGGACGTGAGAAACCAGGTTGCCGTGATAAAACTCCTACGTAGATACTCCATGGAAACAGGCGCGATTGTACTCTTGACGACCCATGAAATACACTATCTATGGGCCTTTGATACCGTCACTATAATCAGCAAGGGCTCTCTAGCGTACCATGGAGACCCTTCTAGCCTCTCCAAAGACCTCTTAGAACGGGTCTATGGTATAGAACTGATGCGCATGCCAGTAAAGGGTGAACTCAGCTCCTTTATCCCCGACCTAAGGAGCTTGAACTAAAAATTGTGCTTTAAGACCCCTAGAATACCTTGTCCTCTAGTAGTATGGTTATAGTCTGCCAGCACGACACAAGTGACGTGGCTTCCTCTAAGAGTATCAAGAAGTCTTGGATTTTCGATGCGGTGAAGAGGTCGGTCTTACCGCCCTCTCGTATTATAGTGTCTAGCTTGTTCCTTACACGGCTGATGACATCGTATATGGAGGCTAGCTTCGCATGATCGGGTTTACGCAGAATTAATCCCAGCTCGTCTACAGCCTTGATTAGCTCGTCTGTCGCTTCAAGGGTGGCCTGGCTGAAATCCCTCTCTCCTATGCTCGCGAGGGTGCTTATAGTTTCTAGGGCTAGCCTACCGAGGAGCAGGGATAGTAATCCTAGCTCTGAAGACAATAGGGTCTCAGAGATTTCGTGTCTTCGATGGGTGGGACCTGTATTTTTGTGTGCTAGCCGTAGCATGAGGTAGTATTTCTTGTAGATTTCTTTTTGAAGCATTTTAGCGTCATCGACTAACTCTGTAATGGTTTCCTCACGGTCAAGCGCCTTCCTTATGGTTCTCAGCATGAGCACGAGGTTTCTAAAGATGGATTCGAGGAGGGGCAAGACGTCCTCAGAGTCGATGAATACTTTTATCTCGATCTTGTTGTTTCCGAGACAGGTTGCCTGGGTCCCGGATAGGCCTGATATCTGTGTTATAATCTTATTTATCGTTGTTATATCGAGTGAATGGCCGTTAAGGATAGCGTCTCTCACACCCAGTATGTAGAGGCACGTGGGTAGTTGCTGTAGGTACACTTTATTTTCCAGCTCGCGTAGTTTTATTACTTGCTTCTCTCTCTTGATGGGAGTGCTTGAAGGGGGGAGAATCTTTATCTCGTCGCCTTCGATTACGATGGCCACCTTATCTCCTGGTTTTAGATTTACCTTCTTAACCCATTTCTTAGGCAGCGTGACTATGAGTGAGCTGGTTCCTAGCCGCTGTACACGCCTCTCCTCAACGTTTACGCTCATCACCCACCCCGAGTAAAAATATATATGCCCGACTATATATGTATGAGTAAATGTAAATACATTCCCCTCCAATCCCCCAAAATATAGACTCCACAGGCCCCTTCGACACAAATCCCGGCGAATCCAATCCACCCGCGTTACCACAAAGTACAAATTAACCGCTTACATGCTACTGTAGATCCATCCTAGGGAGAAGACCAAGGTGTATGGACACTCGGACAGAGCACTATTAACTAGGCCAAAGATGGCTAGAGGATGCGAACTCTGCTTCATGGGAGTAAAAGCAGTAATTTTCATAACAGGGTTGTGCGACGACGGTTGCTACTACTGCCCCGTCAACAGAGAAAAACTCTATCGAGACGTCTTCTATGTCAATGAAACTCCAGTCGCCAGCATCGAAGAGGTAATAGTGGAGGTTGAGAGGACGGGAGCAAGCAGTGCAAGCATAACAGGGGGAGATCCGCTGACCAGGCCCGATAGGACAATAGAGATCATAGAAGGGCTGAAAAACGAGTTCTCACATGGTTTCCACATACACTTATACACTAGCGGCAGATACGCGACCCCAGAAATACTCAAAGCCCTAGAGTATTCAGGCCTCGACGAGATAAGATTCCATCCAACACGGCCAGAGCTAATCAAAAGGGTGGAAACAGCGCTTCGAACGACGTCCATGGACGTCGGCATCGAGATACCTATAGGGCCGGGCTTAATTGAATGGGCCAAGCAGGTCATACTTAAGGCCGATAGAATGGGGGCGTCCTTCGTTAACCTCAACGAGTTGGAGTTCGTCGAGCCAAACGCCGTAGAATTACTAAAAAGAGGTTTCCGCGAGTCAAGGAAGAGGCCCTTCACGGTCGAAGGGGCGTATGAAGCGGCTGTAGAGGTGCTGAAGTGGGCCGAGGAAAACGTGACCATTCCCGTGCACTTCTGCCCGGCAGTCTATAAAGATGCTATTCAGACCAGGAATAGGCTAGTTAACACGGCGAGGAGAGATAAACGCTGGTTCGAGGAGGTAACCAGGTCAGGGACTCTAATATACATCGAGAAGGACCGTGAGGGTAAGTGTATTGCATATGAAGTATACCCAACGCCTTCTAGGGAACCCATAGTTACATCGAGGATCATCGACTGCAACGATGCCAGCATCGATTAAATAATTGCACGGAGCATCTGGAGATATCCCTGGACCCGCTGAGAGGTTTAGGAGAATGGCTAGCAGGGTTCCGAGACCGCCCAGGGGCTTCAGGGACTTCCCGCCCGACAGAATGATTCTAAGGAAACAGCTGTTAGGGCAGCTGGAGAAGGTATATCAGAGATACGGTTTCGACCCCATAGATACGCCAGCGATAGAATACTGGGAGACTCTAGCAGGCAAGTACGGTGAAGAGGCTGAGTCCAGGCTCATATGGAGGTTCCAAGATCCATGGAGCGGGAGAGACTATGCTCTCCGATACGACCTCACAGTCCCACTGGCCCGATTCATAGCTAACCACCGTGATATGGCCTTGCCCTTCAAGAGATATCACATAGGACCTGTATGGAGACACGAGGAGCCCCAGAAGGGTAGGTACAGGGAGTTCTACCAGTGTGATGCTGATACAGTGGGGTCGCCCTATCCCGAGGCTGATGCCGAGATAGTTAATCTAACTGTCGATAGTATGGTGGCGCTTGGCTTCAAGGAGGGGTTCAAGGTTAGGCTTAATGATAGACGCATATTGAGGGGTATCTTCGAAGAAGAGCTTGGCCTCGACAATCCTATCCCAGTATATCGAGTTATAGATAAACTCGATAAGATAGGGCTTGAAGGGGTTCTGGCCCAGCTGAGGGAGTTGGGACTCAACGAATCTAAGATAAATAAAATAAAATATTTAATATCTATGGAGGGCAGTCCAGAGGAGATACTAGAAGAGATCCAGAAAAAATACCGTGGCAACAAGAACGTAACCGACGGAACCAACCATATACTGGAGATGCTGAGCTACCTGAATAACCCCGAGAAAACACTATTCGACCTAAGCCTAGTAAGGGGGCTAGACTACTATACAGGCCCCATACTAGAGGTAGTGCTAGACAAGCCACGGATAGGCAGTGTGGCTGGAGGAGGAAGGTATGACGGCCTTATAGGTATATTCACAGGCGAGGACATACCAGCAACTGGCGTCAGTATCGGTATCGAGAGGATAATAGATGCTGGCGTTGAACTGGGATTCTACAAGCTCGACCGGAAGACGCTAACGCAGGCACAGGTAATAGTCCTTGATAGATCCGTCTATTCATACGCATGGGATATAGCCAGGCAACTCAGGGATATAGGAATTAACACCAGGATAGACTTGAACAGGGTAAGCCCGAGAGTCCAGAGGAGGAAAGCACAGAGGCTAGGAATACGCTATCTAGTCTACATAGGTAAGAATGAAGCCCAGACCGATAAAATCACAATATATGACGCCCTTGAGAACAAGAGGGTAGTGCTAGATAAAACAAGCGGTCTCGAATACCTCAGGAATGCCTTGTCTAACCCGTGAATCCCCCTAGAGGCATTTTACTCCTAAAATTCACATTTAAAACGGATCCTCATATGGGAAGTGTCATTCTTAAATATTTTAGCCCTAAGCAGGTAAACCGGTGGTCTCTTAGTGGCCAGAAAAGAGTATGTTTTATGGTTAGACCAGGTTGACAGCAAGCTACATGAGAAGGTCGGAGGTAAGGCCGCCGGACTAGGCGAGATGATAAAGGCCGGAATACCAGTACCCCCAGGCTTCGTGGTGACTAGCGACGCTTACAAGGATTTCATATACGAGACCGGCATAGCCGGGTTCGTAAAACACGTCCTCGACGAAGTCATAATAAGTGGAAAACCAGAGGAATACGAGAAAGCTAGCGAATTAATCAGGTCTAAATTCGTGAGAACACCCGTACCACCCAAAATCCGGAAGGCGATTATAGAGGCTTACAGGGAACTCGGCCGCAGAATCGGCGTGCCTAATCCACGAGTAGCCGTTAGAAGCAGCGCTACAGTTGAGGACCTGCCAGAGGCTAGCTTCGCTGGCCAACAAGAGACTTATCTAAACGTGGCTGGCGAGGAGGAAGTGGTAGATCATGTAAAGAAAGCATGGGCTAGCCTATGGACCGCTAGAGCATTAAGCTACAGGGATTCGCTAAACGTCTCACACGAACAAGCATACATGGCTGTTGTAGTGCAGAAAATGGTTAACAGTAGAAGCGCAGGCGTAATGTTTACACTACACCCGGTTACCGGAGATGAAAACAAGATAGTCATCGAGTCCTCCTGGGGTCTAGGCGAGTTCGTCGTAGCTGGTGTTGTGACACCGGACTCTTTCACGGTAGACAAGGAGACACTAGAGATAATTGATAAAAAAATAGTCAAGAAAGAGAAAGCGCTCTTCTACGATCCGAGATCAAGATCAAACGTGGAGATAAAACTGCCCGAGAACGATGAAGAACTAGAAGAGCTGCGACAGAAATACCCAGAGATCGCTGACCTGATAGAGAAGCATGGCATATTCCCCAACATGCCATCACTATCGGACGAAGAGGTTAAAACCCTGGCGAAGCTAGCCAAGAGAGTAGAGGAACATTTCAACCATCACATGGATATTGAGTGGGCTATTGACGCGGATATAGAGCCTCCGGAGGGAATCTTCACTGTACAGGCCAGGCCCGAAACTGTGTGGAGTAGGAAGAAGGCGGAAACCCAGCAACTATCACAGACAGAGGTTGAGCAGGAGGGAGAGGTGCTTGTAAGGGGGGTTCCGGCCAGCCCAGGTGTAGCTGTTGGCAACGTAAAAGTCGCTTTGTCAGTTGAGGAAGCTGCAAAGAAGATGAAGAAGGGCGACGTCCTCGTAACAAAAATGACGGATCCCGACTGGGTTCCATACATGAAGATAGCATCAGCCATAGTTACAGATGAAGGCGGTATGACCGCTCACGCCGCTATTGTTGCTAGAGAGCTAGGGATCCCAGCCGTTGTAGGCACTGGCAATGCGACTGAGGTCTTAAAGGACGGCATGCTGGTCACGGTTGACGGTAGCAGGGGAGTCGTCTACTCGGGCAAGGTTGTCGAGGAGAAGGCCGAGGAGAAGCCCGCAGCGGCTACAGGCCTCACGCCAGAGATACTCATGAACCTCTACCCCGTAACCGCTACTAAGATATACATGAATCTAGGCCAGCCCGAGGAAATCGACAGGTACAAGGATCTACCTTTCGACGGTATAGGACTCATGAGGATCGAGTTCATAATATCCGGGTGGATAAGATACCATCCACTCTATCTGATTGACCAGGGGAGGGGCGTTTACTTTGTAGATAAGCTAGCCGAGGGCATTGCAAAAGTAGCCTCAGCAATCTACCCGAGACCAGTAGTAGTTAGGTTCAGCGATTTCAAGACCAACGAGTACAAGAGGCTAATAGGCGGCGAGAAATACGAGGACCTGGAAGAGAGGAACCCGATGATTGGATGGAGGGGCGTGTCAAGATACATAACTCCGAAGTTCGAACCAGCCTTCAGGCTAGAAGTTAGAGCCGTGAAGAAGGTAAGGGAAGAGTGGGGCTTGAAGAACGTTTGGGTAATGTTCCCCTTCGTCAGGACAGTATGGGAGTTGAAGAAAGCTCTAGCGATACTAGAAGACGAAGGACTTGGGAGGGGCAGAGACTTCAAGGTCTGGATAATGGTTGAAGTACCTAGTACCGTTATGCTGGCAGACGAGTTCGCAAAGATGATAGACGGGTTTAGCATAGGAAGCAACGACCTGACACAGCTAGTCCTCGGAGCGGACAGGGATAGCGCATTGCTAGCTAAGCTAGGCTATTTTGACGAAAGGGATCCGGCTGTGCTAAAGGCTATCAGAGAGATAATTAGAGCCGCGCACAGAAACGGTATAACGGCTAGTATTTGTGGACAAGCGCCTAGCGTCTACCCGGAGCTCGTAGAGTTCCTGGTAAGGGAGGGTATAGACTCTATTAGCGTAAACCCCGACGCGGTGGTGAGGACGAGGAGGCTAGTGGCTAGCATAGAGAAGAAGATTCTATTAGAGAAACTAGGAAAATCTAATCATTAGTCCTTTTCTATTTTAATATAATCTTCTTCTTCGGGTTTGAATTCGCCTTTTTTGGAGAGGCTCTCTATTATCTCGGCTATTTCGTTTCCGGTCCCGTTGACGAATAGGATCCCGACATTGTGTTTCTCGATTAGGTATCCAAGGAATAAGTAGGCTGTCTTCAGTATGATCCCATTCTTGCTATAGTAGATGAGTATAGGTCTTTTGTTGCTGTCGCTGGTTAGCATCTCTTTTATTTGTTCGAATATCTTGAGGCTTAAGACGCCAGTTAATTTAACCTTATCACCCAATATTATAATAAATATATAAAATTTATTTAAATCAATGAATACTATAGGTATACGGCCTATTTCTTCATCCGATATATAAACTAATCGGTAGCTAACCCCGTAATTAGACAGAAGATCTACAATCTCCCCGGCCTCAATCTCAGCGCTAGTAGTATGAGGCCTAGTTCCAGCCAACGCCTCATTCTTCCTCTTCAGAGTTTCGTCGACTACGGTCTCCCCAGCCATCTCCAAATCCAGATACCTTGGAGATACAGACTAGTCGCGCTTCTGTAATTTACGTTTACTCACTAACCAACAGTACATACCTCCGGTCGCTAGAGATACTATCCGCCCAACTCCCCGCCACATTATAAAAACATAAACACTGATGTTAGGGGCTAGAGTATGAGGAGAGGACTAAGTGAGTTAATCGGGGCATTAATACTTATCAGCGCTATGTCATCCATAGTGGCGTACATGGCATACACGTCGACGCACGTCTCGAAGATTATGGAAGAAAGCGTGGAAGACGCGTCTAGGCGACTGGTACTCTCATCGCAACCACTATATATGAGTCCCAGACTAGAAAACAAGACATTATCAGTAGTAATATATACTTTTTCACCAACATATCTAAAGGGGATATACTACCTAAAAAACGATAACTTAACTTTCATTGCAATAAACAAGACGATATTTAATACTTCTGAGATTATCGTAGACGATACCTATGATTGTTCGCCAGTCCGAGTTTACCTAGAGATCGGAGAAGGGATACTAATCCCCTACACCCCAACGCGAGACCCCCTGGCATTAATGTTACCCGATAAGATAAAATCAAGTATAATAAGAAAAACATATATTGATTGTAGCTATATAGAAACATTATTCAATGCAACGGGTTACAGCAACAACCCAAGCACCAATTCCAACGAGACAGTGGTTTCCATAGCAAACGAGGCTCTCCACCTAGTAGAGGGTTCTCCAAGCCTACACACCGTACTCCGGGGGGATCCCTACACGATAACAACTTTCAAGCTGAGAATAAATGGAAGCGGATATCCAGGAGATAACATAGATTTCAAACTCTATACACTAGACGGAGACACGTTAATAGCGTCTACCACAATCACAGTGCCGTCCAATAACAGTCCAGTCGCCCGATACATCTACACTTATAATGACGATGGAAGAGCAGTCAAGTTATACGGCAGAGTACTATGTGACATTTCAACTCCATTGTGTATCATAGGAATCGCGTTCTCGCCAGACGCATCAACCCTTAGAGCTTCTACGACATTACTTGTCTCCGGGGATATACAGGTAGACCTCAAGGTAAACTATCACTCAAGCACAAACAACTGCAACTATAACAACGAGACTTACGTACTACCAACTGTTTACTCTCCTTTATCTAGTTTTACATCAGAGCTAGATGGGACATGCAGGCTATACTACGGTAAGACAGTGGATTTCAAAGGATGGGCGAACGGATCATTCCTAACCAACTATGGCATCGCCCTATTAGTTAGCACCTCGGACCTAGGAAAGTTTGACATGAACGCAACCCTATTCTTAAGAGAGGTGTTGTTGCTGAATTCGACCACTGCCAAGGCCGAACTCCAGCCCCTCTCTGCTGATAGTGCGATAAACTACAGGCTGATTAAGATAGTACCTTCATACTCAAACGCAATAACTAAAGCGATGATGCAATTCATGTACAAGGACTCTTCGAAGGATCTATCGGGTCAAGCCTATATAGAAATGGAGCTCAATGGAGTGACTGTAACAAGACCAGTGACTGATTCTTGGAAAGCCATTCCATTGCGTAACATAACAAATCTCGCAGTAAAGTATAATCCTCCAGAGATTCTACCGGCAACTACTAGGATTAAGGTAGATTATACTCATGATAGTATGGGTCCCTACGAATACTACAGGTATAATGTGTCTTCCGTTGAAACACCTGTGGGCTATCCCCAATACTATCCGGCATTAATATTAATAAAAGATATTATTCATGGATCAGAATATCTAGTTGTACTTCCTGTGGGGGACGGATATCTAAGGCAATTCAACAACACGTATCATGGATTAGCCCCCTTAATAGGTGGTATACCAATCAACTCCTCAAGCGCTGATACAATATACATAAATATTATTGATTTACAGTCAACAACACGTCCGATAAGAGTTCCCTCTGACTTGTACGCGAATGATCTTGCCGAAGTTCCAGCACAAGAGTTCGATATAGACGTGCCAGGTAACTACGTAGCGTATCTGCCTTATTACATAGATAGCTATAAACTATTTAAAATTATTATTTTAATTATTTATTAATTTTTACTTTAAATAAATAGATACCTATACCAATAGTAGAAATTATAATTAATATTAATATATAATGGATCAATAATAGCTTGTTAACACTTCCCACACCTTCGATGGACGTCGTTGAATTACCTTGAGTGACGGTGGAGGTAGTTTGATTGATCTTATTCAGCTCAACTATATCCAAATGCAACGTTGTACCATTAATGTAGGTGACAGCAAACTTGTCGCTATAGCTATTAACTAGAAATATCATTGGCCGCTTTAGGACGTGATCAAACTTTGATTTAATTAAGAGTCTTCCCTCTTTATCAATAAATACTAGACCAGGATAATAGCGGTTATTTACTTTAATGAAGCCTGATGCAGCAATTATATTATTATAATAATTTATAGTTATATCAGTAATTATATATGGGGTCACGTCTACATTCCATTTTATGGCGCCGTCACGATCAAGACCAGCTATATAAGATTTATTAAATTGAATATAATTTATTATAATATAATTATCATAAATTTTAAATGAAGTAATGGTATCTCCAAGCATTCTTTCCATAACTAAATTACCCATTGTGTCAAAACATCTCAATATGTTTGGAATCGAGAGACTACATACAAGGTCGTCACTATTCTCTACATCAACAACGACATCCTTGTCAGGTCCACCCCACTCTTTACTCCATAAGACTTTATCTCCGTGCATCAGTACCAGATAGCTCTGGAGGCTCAATTTAGCCGAGACAGTCGTTCCTCCAGCAGCAATATAGCCGGTGGGTGATATTGATACATCCTCGATGGAATAAAATAAAGGATTAATATTAATATTATATAAGAGTTTATATTTATAATTCGGATAAACACCATAGATGTGAATAGACTCATTATTAAATAATGTGGAGACTAACAGTAAATCGGGAGATGCAACGCTCATAGCCCCAGCCTTCACGCCACCATTAATTATAGTAACTTCCTTGGTTGAGCCGTCTTCTCCTATAAAGAGTAGTGACGTGGACATATTGTTAGACACCAAGGCAACCTCTTGTCCCCTGAAGAAGATACTATCTAGGACTAGAGTACCTGGTTGCACAGAAGCCAGGCTTTCACGTTCAAGAACAACACTATAAAGCGGACTATAGGCTAAGCCAGCTAGACTATACGCTAATAATAGGAGGAACACGATCGCGCCTACTGCAACTAGTGGCAACGCGCTTCTATTCAAGCCCAAACTACCTCAATCACGCCATAAGTCAAAGCCTCTCCAGGAGGAATTATTACGTTACATGGACAGAACCCCGAAGGCAAGGCCGATACCAGGTTTTTCCAGGTTTATCCCGGAACTACCAATTATTTCCTAACCCGAATCTCTTAAATACTGTCTGACCCGTGTTAAGAGAAACAGACTGAAACACCCGAGTGAAGGGTGAGTGTAAAGTGTCGAATAGATATACTACGAGGAAGATCGCGTCGCTAATACTTATAGCCCTAATGGTAGCCACGCCACTAGCAGCGCTAAGCGGACTACTAGGCAACCTCTTCGTATCGCAAGCAGTATCAGGAGGGACACAGCTAGAGGTTTACCCCAGCAAGATCGTAAAGGGACAAGACGTTCTACTAACAGTAAAGCAGGTAAGCGGCTCCTTCACGCCAGGAGCCACACTCTACATCAAGCTATCAAACAGCAACAACTGGGGCACAGGTAATGGCGACGCATGGATCGGACTAAAGCCAGGGCAGACGACCATCCCAGAGGGCTCGATCATATACCTGCCAAACGACTACAGCGACGCGGCCCTCAAGGGCTCAGACTACCTCTCAGCCGGCTCGGCATACCTACTTGTCTCAGATTCGGCCGACGGCTCCTCAGGAGTAGTAGGCCCCGAGCTGACAGTAGAAGACTGGGGAGGCAGAGTACCCTGGATCGGTAGCGCGAACCCAAGCTACTACATAGGAGTAACATACAGCAGCAGCTCACTCCCGACACTAACAGTATTCAACAGGCCTAGCACGGTCAAGCAGGCAAGCCCAGGACAGACTGTAACTGTCTACTACTACATACCCGGGGACACAGTAACCCTCTACTGGGACTACTATGGAGGACAGACACTAACCAGTACCAGTGGTGGCTTCGGAAAAGTATCGTTCACAGTGCCAGACGCGCCTGAAGGATTCCACGCAGTAGTAGCAGTCAGCGACGCTGGCTACGGCGCATTCATGTGGGTATACGTAAAGCCAAGCCTATCACCAAGCAAGTTCTCCCTCCAGGGCGTAATCGGCGAGACAGTGACCCTAACAGGAAAGGGCTTCCCAGCAAACTCAAAGCTAGACACGACAACACCAGTAGCACTCTCCGTCTTCGACGGTTCCTCAAGGGCCCTCATAAGAGCTAGAATCACAAGCGGCGGAATAGCCGATGCAAACGGTAACGTGCAGTTCACAATAGAGCTACTAGACAACAAGCCCGCCGGGATAAGCGGCGGCATGGTCGATGTCACACTAACCTACGCCTCAGGAGACGTAGACTACACCCCTGGAACATTCCCACTAGGAGGCCTAGGGCCAGCTGGTGACGGAAGCGACAGCATATACTCGGTAATGGCCATATCAACTCCAACAGCTTATGGAGACGAGTTCATGGTAGTATTCAACCCCTCAGATCCAACCAGCGTCCTCTCAGCAGGCTCAACGATCACCAGACAAGTTGGATGGGCGTTCAAGGTTGCAGTAATCAACTTCCCAGCAAACACAGAAGTAACGATATATGTTGGCCATAAGGAGGCTGGCAAACTAACAACCGACGATAGGGGAGCAGCTGTAGGATGGGTAAAGACACCCGTCCTACCAGGTTACGACAACAACGCCAACCAGATAGTATACAGACTAACAGCAGAGGCCGTAGACCCGAACACCGGTGGAACCCTAGTAGGAGTCGGAGTTGGCAACAACCCATACAAAGTCAAGATAGCCTGGGATGTCGACGTATGGTGGGAGCCGGACGGCTATGGACCAAACGCCGACTATCTACTCTCAGGAGTGCAAACGATCCACTTCTATGTTGACGGACTCTCACCCAATGCAAAGGTAAAAGTAGAAGAGGTAATGGGCAGCACGTCATTCAACATTGCGACGAACTACAGAGTATACCAAGTAGACGTAGTCGAGGGTAGCCTAGGCAGAGGCTACTTCATAGCAAACGAGAATGGAGTACTACACTTCAAGTACGTAGTAGCCTATGCAGACCTACTAAACAACTGGGCTACTGGCGACATAGTAAACATTCAGGTTGAACTAAAGACCGCGCTAGGGGCAACAATCGCATCAACATACACACACACAAGCTACTACATGATACAGTTCGCTGGTGGTACTGTCCAGAGCGTGATAAGCTCGCCATCCAGCATAACACCCAGGCTAGAAACCGCTGGACCCTACAAGGTAGTACACCCAGGCGACTACATACAGGTAGTATTCACAGGACTAGTACCAGGCGAGGCGTACACCATAGAACTCAACGGTGTAAGCGTACCGGTCTATGACACGTCAAACAAGCTAAAGACAGTACTCTGGTCGGACAACACTGGAACCCTAGTAGCTAGAATACAGCTACCAAACGACGCATCAGTAGTCGGTCTAAACCTACTAGCAGTAAAGTACTACTACGGAGCAGCTGAGGGCGAGCTGGCCGGAGCATTCAAGTTCATAGCCTCAAGCCCGAGAGCAGACCTCTACGGAGGAGCAAAGGTATTCGTAGACCCGACAGAAGCCAACCCAGGCGATGTAATCAAGGTAATCGGAGTCAACTTCGAGGCCGGCGAGGCCCTAGTAGGCGGATTCTCAACAATAGGCACCGTAGCCCACGGCAACGCTAACAACCACGGAGCCGTAGTATTCACAATAACAGTACCCGCAGTCCCAGCCGGAACCTACGCCGCGTACATACAGAGAACAGTCACCTACGAGACCTTCCCAACGACAATCAAGATAGTACCAGCACTAGTCTCAGCCCCATCATCACCGTACTTCTCATCAGGCGACACCATGACGATAACAGTAAGCGGAGTAGCACCCAACAGAGCCTACATGGTCACATGGTCACCGACCGCAGACGAGCTAGGAGAGCCACTACCATACGTATGGTTCAGCGACGGAACCGGCACTCTAACCGTGTCATTCCCGATACCCTTCGGCCTAGTATACGAGGACTACTACGTGAACATCGTAGCCGTAGACGACCCAACCACGCCAATACTAGAGGAGCCAATACTAGTGATACTACTACCCGGACACGGATTCTACCTAGACAACATGCCATACGCAATAGCAGGGTCAACATTCACAGTCTACGCTGACAGCACAGTACTGTCAGGACTCCAGTTCCCAGCAAACATCTCAGGAGCAAGCGACGAAGTCAAGATGAAGTTCGTAGCAGCATTCGGCAAGGTAGTAGCCAAGCTAACACTACCCGACGGCAGCGAAGTCACAGTACCAGTATCAGCAACATACGAGGATGGTCTACTAGCTCTATCATTCAAGGTGCCCAACGCCGAGGATGCCGGAATAGTGGGAGTTGAATTCAAGTTCCAGCTCGCAGCACCCAGCGTAATAGACAACACAACAGCTCCATACACTGTCAACTACACGGTATCAGAGACAGGCTGGAAGACCTTCGGCGGCATAATGTTCATCAAGGGCAGCGGACTGCTACTGGCTGGAGTCGAGGACCAGCTAGCGACGGTAGTCAACACTGTCAACTCAACGGTATCCGTGCTACTGACTAAGTTCGACGAGCTAGAGCCAACGATAACCGACATATCCGATGGTGTCGCGACTATACAGACAACCCTAGGAACAGTAACCGCAGACCTGGATACCGTGAAGGGACTGCTGAATGACGTAAAGGTAACTGTTGAGAACAAGGGAGACGAAGTAGTAGCAGTGATAAACACCAAGGCAGGCAACATCACAGCCTCGATAGACGCGCTAAAGCAGGCGCTAGAACAGGGTCTAGGCAACCTAGACGCGCTGAAGGGTCTAGGCGACACTCTATCCGGAATCAACAACAAGCTAGACCAGCTATCAGGCGCTGTAGCGCAGGTGCAGGGCGACGTAGCCGACATCAAGGGATCAGTAGTTGACGTAAACAATAACCTCGGCAGCCTGCAGAAGAGCGTAAGCGACGTGGCCTCAAAGGTCGACGAGACAAACAAGAACGTGAGCGGCATGGGCGGCAAGCTGACGCTACTGCTAGTGCTAGACGTAATCATACTGATAATAGTACTCGTCGCCGTAGGTCTACTCTTCAAGAAGGCTCCTTAAAGATAAACAAATAACAATCCCAATCTCCTTTTTCTCTTGGTGTATTGTATTGTTCGAGCCCACGATGTTTTTTGCCTTAGACTATACAAGCAGTATCCCCCGGTCCCTCAGGCTCAGGATGCTAGCGAGAGTACTTGACGTCTTAGAAAGCTATAAACTATTTACTATAATCTTGTTTGGAGAGAACGCGTATCCCATTATAGAGTACAGTGCCGAGGCACAACTACCACTAGATAAACAAGGGATCCTTGCACACATAGCTGGTATAAAAGATTTCCACGGACGTAGTGACCCCTCTCAGGTCGTAAAGCTGGTCACAGAACTCGGTGACGCTCAATTAGAGCATCCAAGGCTCGTAATAGTATGGCAGCCGCCACGTAGAGGTGTACAGGACTTCGAACTAATCCTCGTATCCAGTTTAAATAATGGATTGAAACCCTTGCTTGTGGTCCCCACTACATCGCCGCCAAAATGGTTGATGAAGAACAGGATAATGTCGCTATTAGGAGGTGTAATCTACTTGAGACAGAATATGAAGATAGAGACCCTAGTGAGTAAGTCGCTAGAGCACGTCTCAGAGGGATTGGGATACGCTATCTAGCTTATAATTATTCACAAATCCATATATGTACCGGGCCTTCCAGAGGGACTACCCATATGGTAGTAAGCGTCGAGATATCCGGCGTGCTTGAACACAAGTTGAGGAGACTGGTGGATCTAGGCATATATGCCAGCGTCTCTGAAGCGGTTAGAGACGCCGTTAGGAGGATGCTTTCCTCCATGGATCTAAGGAGGATCGCTTTAAATTTCTACGTCACGAAGGGCTCTTCATTAGCATACGCCTGTGAATTCGCCGAAACTACCTGTCCGAAGTTTATTGACTACTTGCTCGTTAACGGCGTGACTCCAGGATTAGGTTGGCAGGGGGATGTACCAGACGTCGATTCATCTGGGACTTACCTTATCGACTCCATATCGATATTCGTGATATTCAATACATTATTATATAATATATTTCATGGAGTTGGCAACGTCATAGAGCTCTACATACCCGAGAGCCTAGCCCACTACTATAGATTAATGAGCGCCACAGCCTCAAGAGTGGGAGCAAAGAAGCTCCCCGCCTTCAAGCTAATCAAGATTAAGGAATCGAAACCCCCACAGAATCTCTTACTAACACGACACGAATACTCAATAATAAACCATGCTAAGAATACAAAGATGACAGTGGTATCCGACGATTTCTACGTGCAAAAGGTAGCGAGCCAGAATAACATTAAGGTAATCCCTTCAATCAGCTTCCTACTATATGCCAGAAAACAAAAAATAATAAACGACATTGAATATAGAGAGACCCTGTTATCGCTAAGAGGCCTGCCATACATGTATCCAAGTAGTATGGAGGAGGCAGAGCAACGGTGAAGGATCAAGAGATTGAAGACATTGTATATATTATAGATGTAAGCCTGAGCATGGGGAGATCATTTAACGACATGCAACCAAGCAAGTTATCCGCAACACTCCATATAATGTCAATGATAGTCGAGCGTATACTAAAACAGAAGGGAAGCAGAATCGGCATAGTTGTCTTCTACAACAAGTCAATACCACTACTACCTCCCACAGACAATATATCGCAAATTATGAAGACACTATCAATAATCAACAAGACGTTCGAAGGCTCGGCTCCAGGAGACGCTATAATAGACGCGGTAAAAATGCTGCGGAAGAGCCTAAGGAAACGGAAGATCGTAATGATAACAGACGGAGACTATAACGCAGGAGCACCCCTAGAACTAGCAACCATATACGCGGCAAACCATAGAGTAGACGTGAACATACTAACCCTCGGCGTCAAGGAGAAGATAAAGATAGTAGAAACACTAGAATACCTGGAGAAAAACAACTTGTTAAACTGGTATAATGCCGAGACCAAAACAGAGGCACTAAGGAACTTGATGAAACTAGCTAACCTAGAGATACACGAGACACTCATATAGACTATCAACAACGCGGCCAGAAGCTTATATATCCTGTCGAGTTAACGGTTCCTACTTCAACAATTAAACCCGGGAACTGAGCGTTATCTAACGAGGATGGAGAGATATGATACGCTTCGGTCCCGCTGGGAAACCTATATCCTTCAAAGGAGCATTGGAGAAAGTGCCGGAATTCCTAAGAAGTATAGGCTTAGACGCCATGGAGTATGAAGCGGTTAGGGGGGTCAGGATAAGTGAGGCCAAGGCGAAGCGCTTCGGGGAAGAGGCCAAGAAACACGATATAGTACTATCGCTCCATGCACCCTACTATATAAACCTGGCGAGTACCGACGATGCGATAGTCGAGAAGAGTGTAAAGAGGATAGTAGACTCGCTCGTAGCAGCGGAATGGATGGGGGCTTACGCCGTAGTGGTACACACCGGCTACTACAAGGGAAACAAATCCAAGGAGGAGGCGCTCAAGAGAGCAATAGCCGGGTACAAGAGGGTGCTAGAGGCCCTCCCTAGCTTCGTCACAAAGCCAGACATATCGCCGGAGGTCATGGGCAGGGTAGCCGCCATCGGGGACATAGACGAGGTCGTAGAGATATGTCTAGAGATAGAGAGGTGCAGGCCAACGATAGACTGGGCCCACTACTACGCCAGATACCAGGGAGAGAAGGTCGTCAGCGTAGATGATGTACTGGGGGTCATAGAGTACTTCGAGAAAAACCTGGGCAAAAAGGCAATCAGCCCGCTACACACACACTTCTCAAAGATCGAATATGGGCCAGGCGGTGAAAGGGAACACCACACCCTCTCCGAGGAAGGCTATGGGCCAGAATGGAGTATAGTCTGTGAAGCCTACCTAAGCGCTGGAATAGAAGCCGTAGTTATCAGCGAGAGCCCGATACTAGAAGAGGATGCGTTGCTCATGAAGAAGATCTGCGAGGAGAAAGTTAAAAGCTAGACCAGTACAGAGTGGATACGGTGACGTATAGGATGGGTAAGATAGCGAAGCTCGTACTCGACACAGCGGAATTCCACCCACTACATAAAGCGTGGATGTCGCTGGCCAAGAAGCTCTCAGAGGAGCTAGGCGTTGAGCTAGAGGTGAAAAAGGAGGACTACATGTACGCCATAGAACACGGGCAGACCGACGACCTAGGCATGGCAGCCCTCCCCCAGCTCTTCGCCGAGCTAGAAGATGGAACCGTGAAGCTAGTCCTCGGCTCATACCCCTTCGACCCGGCTACAACAAAGCCAGACGAAGAACAAGCCTACAAGGAGGCCAAGAAGGCGATAGAAGAGATACTGAGGGACCCTTGACCTTCAAAGAAACAATACACAAGGAATCCGCTGACACCATTTACATTATCGTTTCACCTACCGCCAGGACGGACACAAACTATCCTCTCCGGGGCTACGCGGGACCTAGTGGTAGAATAGACGAGATAGCCAGGTCCATGCTCAGCATCGCTAGGAGTAAATCACTCCTAGTAGCAGTCCTGCTAGGCCCGCCAAACCCCCCAGCAACTATAGTATACAGGTATAGGGAGGGATGCAGGTTTTCAAGTGAAAGAGAGGCTCTACAATACATTCGAAAATCAGTGCAAGGTAAGAGCGTATGCATAGATAGGTACGCTATAGGTGTTAGAGACGTTGTATCTATCATAAGCAAAGCAGGCTTCGAAACTATCCTGCTGGCAGAGGACGGCGAGGATATATCAGGGCTTCCCCGGGTAAAACCCAGAGCGTATCTCCTGGGCGCTCAAATCGACATCCCAGAACACATAATTAACGACATAAGAAACTATATCGATGCGAAGGCCAGTATAGGTCCCCTCAGCTACCAGACCAGCCAGGTAATAGCCTACCTGGAGTGGGAGGCCGAGGCATGCAACTAGGCGACACAGAGATACACGCAATTGACCTGCTAGCAGCGTCTCTAATAGCATTCGCTATAAACCTAGTACTCACCCGTAAATGGATCAAGCTGACCTCCAAGACTAGTCTATTCATGGTTCCCGACGAGAACAAACCAGGCAAGCCCCATGCCTCTGCAGCAGGGGGCACCTTTACACTTATCGCTATAAGTATGGGGTTATTGTTCTTCGAGATAATACAGATATATTGCCGTGGAAGCGAGTTCGTCCTCTCATCGCTACTAGCATTATCCCTCATGACCCTCCTCTCAACGCTAATGGGCTTCATAGACGATGTATTGAGCCTAATCAGCTACAAACGAAGCGATACAGAGGTTAAGGGATTATCCCCTCTGACAAGGATCGCCCTCATGGCACCCATATCACTTCCCCTGGTCGCGATAAAAGCCGGCTACTCACGGCTAGATGTGCCGCTCGTGGGAGTGGTCGATCTAGGCCTCCTGTATCCCCTTGTCGTGGTCCCCATTGGGGTCATAGGGGCTTCGAATGCCTTCAACATGCTAGCTGGCTATAACGGGCTGGAGGCGGGTATGGGGATGCTACTACTGCTGGCGTCGCTGGTCCTGGGCTTGTTGAAGGGCTTAGACCTGGTAATAGTAGCGTCGGTGATAGGCATCGCTGCCATACTGGCGTTTATAGCGTATAACAAGTACCCCGCGCTGACGTTTCCCGGTAACTCGTTTACATATGGCATCGGAGCGTACTTCGCGGGGCTCGTGATATTGGGTAACTTCGAGAAGTTCGGCGTGGCCGTCTTCGCATTGTATTTCGTAGAGCTAGCGCTCTTCCTACGAGCCAAAGCCACGGGCGTGGAGAAACGAAACTTTGCCTACGTATGCCCCGACGGGAGTCTGGCACCGCCGTCAGACAAGGTCTATAGCGTGACCCACATAGCGTTGAAACTCTTAGCCAAGATAAAGAGCGGTAGTTATGAGTGTCCTACACATGTGTCTGAGAGCGATGTTGTGGCCTTCATCCTCTTACTCGAAGCCGTAATAATATTATTATCTATAATTATTATATTAATTTAGTCTAGAGAATAGCCTCCCGCAGGATCCAGTCTGGAAACGCTACGCTCCTCATAGAGTTGAGTAGCGACTTCAGCTCGTTAACAGGAGGCTCAGCCAAGAACTCATACCGAGTCATTGTCTCAGCCACAATATTCTTATCGATCCCGATAAGGTTCGAATAGGACTCGGCTAGGAGAGGGTCCCTCAGCCTCCTTCGAGCCTCATCCATGGCCTGCGAGAGCAGTCTAGAGACCCTCTCATGTTCTCCAGCCATACCAATATTCCCAGCTAGCAGGCAACAAAATGGTAGGCCACACTCATTCACCCGTAGGCCCCGTCTCTGGGCCAGGTAAAGGTAGGGCTCCCACACGACTCCATACCTGGCCCTACCCTCCAGTACGCCTGTTATTATGGCATCTCCCGTCCTAGCGTAGACACGGGGAGGCTCAAGCCTCATTACTTCAGAGCATAACTCCATTGTTGAGGCCATAGTTGTCATATGACCGGAGCCCTCTCTACCCTCTATTATACCGGCTCCACCCTTACTTCCCCCACCCATAATGTAGGTCAGCCCTCCACTGACCCTGTGGACTATCAGGTGTGAGATAGCCGGGGCGAACCCCAAGTGGAGCCTGCCTAGTGCTATGTCATAGGCTAGTTTAAAGGCTTCATCGTAGACTATTATCTCGACCTCGTGGTAGTAGTTCTTTAGTCTCTTAGCGAAGGGTATTACATAGGGGTACTCTGAGGCTCTTAGTATGCCTATCCGAAGGAGCTTCTTGTAGGACGCGGTGGATGGCCTTACTATAAGTGTGCCCCCGCGTTTCTCTAGATTGACAACTCCCTCCTTGGATAAGCGTTGTAGGGTTTTCCACACCCAGCTTCTGGAGTAACCGGATATCCTTGCTAGTTCTGACGCGGTCAGCGGACCATACCTTATTATTAGGCTTAGTAGTTGTGTCTCGGTCTTTGTTCTAGTCCTCATGGCGTCTCCTGTTATTATGTGTGTCCCTTGTTAAACTTAAATAGCGTTGTAAGGAAACGATTGTTTCCTTATGGGTGGCGGGGATGAAGCTAGAGGCGATAGTATACACGGCACTACTCCTCCTAATGTATCTACCCCTCGCCATGCCAGACAAGCTACAAGGCTCCATCCTCTACACCTACTGGTCTCTCACGGCGCTAGCAACGCTACTAGCCACCTGGTACCATACGTGGAGGTGGGGCAAGAAATGAACACGGGACTAGCAGTCTCGATCTCAATCCTGGCGATCTACCTAATACTAGGCACGCTACTAGCATACCTAAGCAGGAAAAAGCTCTCAGGGGGCCTAGAAGACTTCTTCACGTCACGGGGGAGGCTAGGCGGATTCCTATCAGCTATGACTTACGCCGCTACAACCTATAGCGGCTTCATGATCGTAGGCCTAGTTGGATTCGCATATTCCACAGGCATAGGAGCACTGGGATTCGAGCTATCCTACTTCGTGGCCACGCTGGGCTTACTCACCCTACTCTCCCGCAGGGTATACAGGAGGTCCCGTGAGAGGAAGTGGATCACGCCTAGCCAGATGCTCGCCGACCTGTTTGGCGACAGGAGGATAGCGGTCATTGTCGGTATAATCTACCTGATAGCTCTGATACCATACGCCGCGAGCCAGTTGAAGAGTATAGGAGAAGCGATCGCGGGCCTGGCAGGCGGCTACTATGCGTTGGGCGTGGTAGTTGGCCTTCTAATCATAATAGCCTGGAGCTCGATCGCCGGAATATGGAGTGTAGCGCTCACAGACGCCCTCCAAGGCCTCTGGATGATACTGTCAGCGCTCCTACTGCTAGGCTATGTAGTCTGGTTGTGGACTTCCAACGCGGGAGACCTCGGGAGCGCGTGGACGGTTCTAGGCGAGAAGGGGCTGGATAGGCTAGGCGGGTTCTGGACCCTGAACACCTACCTGGCATTCACACTCCCCTGGATATTCTTCGCGGTAACAAACCCCCAGGTAGTCCAGAGGCTCTATATGCCGAGAGACGAGGAGAGCCTGGGGAAAATGATCAGGTGGTTCGGCCTCTTCGGCCTAATCTACACAATAATAGTGACCCTGATAGGACTCTACGCAAGGGCTGGAGTCGAGGCCGGATACCTTTCTATTAACCCGAAGGGCAAGGACCAGGTGACACCACTCCTACTAAGCATCATGAGCCCTGTCCTGGCTGGAATCGTGTTCACGAGCATTATAGCTGCTAGCGCGTCTACGGCCGATAGCATACTCCTAACGCTATCCAGCGTTGTAGCAGTGGACCTGGCAAGGGGAGACGAGACCAGGAGGAAGAGAATAGCCCTCGCCTCCATAGTAGTGGTGGGGGTGCTTATGGCTGTAGTCGCGTTGTCCAGGGTCAGCTATATAGTCCAGCTGAGCGTGCTCTCCAGCCTCATACTCCTAAGCCTGGCACCGCCGACGCTAGCAGGCTGGCTCCTCAGCGTGAAAAAGAGTAGTATATGGCCGATCCTAGCAATACTATCGGGCCCGGTCATAGTAGCCCTGGTAACGGTTATCGAGGGGAGCCCCTTGAAGGCTTTCGCCTCACACCCACTAGGCGTACCCATAGCAGGCTGGATACTCATAGTCTCGACGATCCTAACAATACCCAGCATAGAGGGAGAGGTGAGTGCTTGAACGCGAAACAGGATACAGAGGGGATAAGGTTCTTTATACCTGAGAGAGCCACCATAGTGAAGACCAAGAAGATAGCCGGGCCATACCAGAGGGTGAGGGATCAATACCTAATAGCCCTGGCACTAGTCGTATCGGGCTCAGCCTACAGGTGGGAGCCCCACGTAATAATAGATAGACTGGGCTACCTAGACGACCACGGCGTGGCGGTCACAGCGGGTCCACTATCGCTGATCAAATACACTGGGAGGGAGCGTCTACAGGAACTAGCTAGGAAACACGGAGTAACCAGTGTATACACGCCGCCATGGGCCTTCCCCTTACTCTTCGCCTTCGAGAGAGAAGAGCCTGGAGAGGAGGAACTTATCCTACTAGACATGGCTGGCCTGGCAAATGCAAAAAGCCTGCTCAAACAACTAGTAGCCATGGTAGAGATAATCGAGGTCTAGACTAGAAAACACGCCATAGGGCCCCGGAGGGTAGAGGAGGCATGCCTGGAGAGAGGGGTCCCCTGCTAGCTCATGGGACTAGTGTTCCACGGGAGCTGCAACCGGGAAACTCCTACGTGTTAGTCGTAGGAGGCTCCCGAGGCATAGGCGCGGCGACAGCGATCCTCCTAGCGGAGAAGGGATACAACCTAGCCATCACTTACAATAAGTCCCGTGAAAAAGCCCTAGCGGTTTTGAGAGAGGTCGAGAAGCGAAACCCTTCGGGACGCCACAAGCTATACAAGGTAGACGTGGCAAGCCACGAAGAGGTTAAGAAACTAGCCTTTAGCGTTCAAGAGGACTACCCCTACCTCAACGGAATAGTATACTCCGCTGGTATACTACAGGCCGGGAGCATCGAAGACCTCACCATAGAAGAATGGGACAAAGTACTACGAGTAAACCTATACGGGGCATTCTACACGATAAAATACACGCTCCCAGCCCTCCGGAAGGCGTCATGGGCCTCAATAGTACTAATATCGAGCATAGCCGGAGAGACCGGTAACGTCGTAGCGGGAGCCGCGTACTCCGCGAGCAAGGCAGGACTAATAGGCTTGACCAAGAGGCTAGCAATAGAGCTAGCAGAACAAGGCATACGAGTCAACGCCGTAGCGCCGAGCTTCGTGGAGACAGACATGACACGGAGGTTCCTCGAAGACCCGCAGAGCAGGGAGAAGATACGGAACCTACACCCCCTCAAAATCATACTCCAGCCAGAAGACGTGGCCCGCGCGATACACTTCCTACTAGACCCGGTAGAATCACGAGGCATCACAGGCCACATACTCTCGATAAACGCTGGCAGAAGAACCTAGAGGCCAAAAACAGGCAAATCCCCGGTCGACCAAAGGCCGGGAACCCATAAACCCTAAAATCCTCTCCCACTCAATTAGACAAAACCCGGGAGGCCGCCGTAGCTCAGCAGGCAGACCCTGTGCGGGGCCTAAAGCGCTGGCCTTGTAAGCCAGTGGTCGCGGGTTCGAATCCCGCCGGCGGCTCCACAATTCCCCCGCTGTCTTACGATTGTATAGAATGTATTTGCTTAAGGCGTCGATAACAGTAACTCTATATAGCGATCGATCAGCAAGGTCCATTCTAACAGTCCTCCTCGTATACTTTCAGGAATTCTTCCCTATCTATTCCTGCCAGTTCAAGCACTCCAAGAAGAGTACCAGGCTTTAGCTCTGGGTGGAGTGGCACGACAGTTACGATCTTCCTATCACCAGTGTACTTGGCTAGGACTACGTGACTCCCACGTTGTCTCCTCACAGCGAACCCGAGTTTCCTGACGAGCAGCTCTACGACTTCACGCCCTGACAGTCTTGGGAGCCTTTGCTTCAACCTCCAGCACACCCACAATGCCTCGATCGAGTTGCTCCAGCTTCTCTAACGCCTCAGGAGCCTCCTCCAGGTATAGCTCTAGTGCTTCTCGGAGATTCTCGACGGCCTCCTCGACAGTTCTACCCTGGCTAGTAACCCCTGTAGCAATCTCTCTAGCCACATACGTGTCCTCCTCACGCCAGACAATAACCCTAACACGCATCCCAGAAGAACACCCCTCAAACCTATAATACAGTTCCAGGATAAAATCCGTGGTAGTTTGTGAACCTTTCAGGTCTCATATGGCTTTCTGTAGCATGTAGCGTTGGTATCCACATCTTCGATCTTGTAAGCCAGTGGTCGCGGGTTCGAATCCCGCCGGTATAATTGTGTGTTGCGCTGTATATTTTGTATTCTTCTGTAAGCAACCTTTACGCCTAAACATCTGCACTTCTCTAGCCGGTTTTAATTCTAACTCGAACTCATAGCCTAGTTCGGGGCTACCTTAGCTATTATTTCGAAGTCTTTGTCTTTCATTATCAGCTTTTCTCTCCTGTTTAGTGCTATGGAGGCAATTAGTAGGCCGGCGAATGCTTGTGGCTGTCCTCTCCTTAGTAGTTGCAGTTGGAGCTTATGGACTGTAAGATAGTCTTGCTCCACGGGGAATATAACGTTGCCCTGGAAGCGCTTATAGTACACTATCCGGGGATACTCTACAAGGGTTACAATCGTTATATCCTCGGTTATGGACTCTCTCGCGGACCCTATCTATTACAACGCTGGTGTCTAGTACCGTCAAGGCAGTCGTTCCCTCACGCGTTTACGCAGCTCCTCTATATCATGTTCTCCTGCCTCCTCTATGTCCTCTAAGAGTTGCTCCCTTCTCACGCCGAGTTTCGATCGAACCTCCTCGATGCTCACTCGACCCCATAGCCTCGCTACTATCTCTTCTACAACTCTCCAGGCCTCCTCCTCCGAGATCCAAGGAGGTAGCTTAACCGTAATAGTTCTCGGCTTAACCACCCAAACCGTAATCACCACTCTAACTAGTAGATTCCCGCTCAAACCTTAAAGACACTAGCACACGCAAAACAAGCCACTACTACAGTATATAATCAGTATCAGTATATAATTATAGATATAATTACAGAAGGTCTAGCCAGTCCTGGTTGTCTAGTAGATCCTTCAATGTTGCTTTAGCGGTTGAGAGGGATTATAGTTATTCTCGTGGATTTTACTTGGGTTTCCTAGAGGTAGTCTACTAGTGTGCGCGTTGGTCCTCTCTTCTTCTCTTCTCTTTCCTCTGATCTTGCTAGGAGGTCTCTGGTTATGGTATGGACTAGTTCTTTCCAGGAGGCTTCTCCCGCTATCCAGGCTAGTGCCTTGTCGGTGTTCCTTGATAGCGCTTGTAGTAGGTCTTGCCATTTCAGCCCTAGCCTGTGGAGTTCCTCTGACCAGTGGTCCCAGAGGTATTTCGGGAGCTGGTTCCCCGCGAATACTATGTATTTTGCCTTGCCCTGGCTCTCCAGTAGGATTCGTAGTGCCTTCTTTATGTCTAGTGGTTCTGGTGGTGGCTGGAGGAGTTCGCTCGCCATATAGGGGCCCCTGTATACTCTTATGTGTCTCTCCGTATTTAATAATGGTTATGAGAGTCTCGAACGCGTTAGAGGGGTGTGCTGGAGAAGATACGACTGGATAAAAAGGAGAGGGTGTTGCCCCCGGGGCTATCTGCCTTTGAACTTGGGCTTCCTCTTCTCCAGGAATGCCGTTACGCCCTCGATAACGTCCTCGGTGCTGAAGAGTAGGGCGAATAGGTGTGCTTCGAGGCTTAGGCCCGCCCATATGTTGGACTCTAGCCCGTATTCTACAGCGTACTTGGCCGCCATCAGGGCTAGCGGCGGCTTCTCGGCGAGCTTCAATGCGAGCGCCCTAGCCTCCTGGTCTAGTCTCTCCGGTGGTACCACCTTGTCGACTAACCCTATCCTGTAGGCTTCGGAGGCGGGTATCATGTCTCCTGTGAATATGAGTTCCTTGGCCTTTCCTCTACCCACGAGCCTGGGCAGTCTCTGGGTGCCTCCCGCGCCCGGTATGAAGCCGAGGTTTATCTCTGGCTGGCCCAGCATGGCGTCCTCGCTAGCGATCCTTATGTCGCCGCTCATGGCTATCTCAAGGCCTCCCCCGAGGGCGTAGCCGTGTATGGCTACGATTATCGGCTTGGTGTAGAACTGCATCTTGAGGGTCAGTTCCTGGAACCTCCTGGAGAACTTGGCCACGTCTATCGGCGTCACCCCGGCGAAGGCTGTTACGTCGGCTCCAGCGCTGAAGGCCCTGCCCTCGCCCTTGAGTATGACTACCCTCACGTCCGGGTCCTCTTCCAGCTCGTCGAGGGATTCTCCCAGCTCCTTTAGTAGCTCTGGGCTTAGCGCGTTGTATTTCCTGGGCCTGTTGAGGACTATCCATGCTATAGGCTTCTCCTTCCTTATTATGATGGTCTTCTTCTTGATCTCCTCGATCTCTCCATACTCGTAGAAGCCCTTACCCGTCTTCCTGCCGAGCTCTCCCTTCTCTACCATCTCTAGTAGGAGTGGGTCTGGCTCCATCTCTTCGAGGCCTAGGTCCTCCTTCAGCTTCTTCAGGGCCTCTACTATGGCGTCTATCCCGAACTCGTCCGCGTACTCTAGTACTCCCTTGGGCCATCCGAGCCCTAGCTTGACGGCCTTATCGATGTCCTCCTTGCTGGCCACATCGTTCCTGAGGAGCCATGCGGCCTCGTTAACGGCGGGTGCCACTAGGAGCACTGGGTCGACCTTGCCGGCTAGGTCCTTTGGTATGTTTGGCCTGGCGTACTTGCCTGGGGCTGGGTACTGGTAGAAGCCCTTGCCTGTCTTCATGCCTAGCTCGTTCTTCTTGAACTTCTCCTCGTAGAGCGGACAGGGGGTTGTCTTGAAGCCCCTCTCCTTCATTGCCTGGAACACGTAGTAGAAGACGTCTATGCCCGAGTAGTCGCTCAGCTCGAATATGCCCATTGGGAGGCCCAGCACGTACTTTACGGTAGCGTCTACCTCCTCTATGGTCGCCTTGCCCTTGGCTACTAGGTGGCAGCCGGTGTTCAGGAACCTGCCCAGTATCCTGTTCACTATGAAGCCTGGGACGTCCTTCTTGACTATAACTGGCTGTTTCCCGAATTTCTTCGAGAGCGCTACAGTGACCTCGACGGTCTCGTCGCTAGTCTTCTCTCCTCTGATTATCTCGACTAGCGGCATTAGCGGTGGTGGGTTGAAGAAGTGCATGCCGACTACCTTCTCGGGCCTCTTGGTCGCAGATGCTATCTCCGTTATAGGCAGGCTGCTGGTGTTGGTGGCTAGTATGGCGTGTTCCGGCGCGTGCTCGTCGGCGAAGGCGAAGAGTTTCTGTTTTAGGTCTAGCCGTTCTATTATGGCCTCTATCATGAAGTCGGTCTCCTCTAGGGCTTTGGCGAACTCCTCGGTATAGTTGCCCTGCTCGTCCAGGTTTACGATAGGGGTTATACGGGCCATGACTGTGTCGACGCTGTCCCGGAGCACTCCCTTCTCGGCCAGCTTCGTTAGGCTCCACTTGATCTTCTCCAGGGCGTTGTCGAGTATCTCCTTCTTTATATCGGCCAGGTAGACCTTGTACCCTGCCATGGCCGCTACTTCGGCGATCCCATGGCCCATAGTCCCGGCTCCAACCACGGTTATAGTCTTTATCTCGTCCACCTTTACCATTTGTAGAACTCACCCCTTCTCCTATGCCTCGCGTAAATACAGTTGCATACCTTGGATAATATTCCTACGAGGCCGGTGTCTTTGTAAGCCCAAGTAGGGGGATATATTTAAAACCCGAGAAGCCGCCGGACCTATTCGGGTGTAATGTATGAGCGAGTACATAGACGAGGTGAAGAAGCTAGTCAGGGAAGAAGCCTCAAAGTACGGGCTGAAGATACTGCCACGCGGCAAGTCGTCGTTCAGCCTAATGAAGGGAGGACAGGTGTACATGACGATCAGGGACACGGGGGACAATATCGAGATAAGCTTCCAAGGCCAGAAATACCTATACGACAAATTCTACACTAAGCCAGAACACCTTGCACAAGTCGTATTCAACGTGCTAGAGGCACAGCATAGAAAGGTAGAGCAGGAAGAGTAACGGTTTCCCCGCCAAGACGCTCCTAGACACCAACCTTAAACTCTATACAACCCCTAGTATACCAGGCCTCCCAGCCCGCCCTGGGAAACCTGTACTCCCTCGGAGGGTCCCTCCATGTCGCTTAGACTATCCCATAACCTACTCGACTACGTGAACGAGGCCTCAATAATACTATCCAAAGTATATGAGGAAAACAACTATATAAACTACTATCCCAGGCCAACACCAGAGGAAATAGAATCGTGGCTCAAGAGCGACCCAGAGTATGACCCCCTAGAGACGGCGATAGCCGAGACAAGCACGGGAGAGGTCGTGGGCTATGCAATGGCATGGGCGATGGACGACTACGAGCCAGGAGGAGGCCGAGTAACTATAGACCCGGAGACCCCGGAGCCGCTCTATACCGAGGCTCTAAGGCTACTCCTCCACTGGATAGGAGAGACCCTGGCCTACTACGATAAGGCTATCGACCCAGCCACCATATACATCGGGAGGGAATACTCAAGAATCCACCTCGCCGTAGAGAACATACTGGGTGGGAGAGCCCTCTACGCGCACTCGGGATCGCTAATGGAGTTCAGGGGGTCCCTCAAGTCAACGCCGCCCCCGGGCTTCAGAGAGGAGGTTATCCTAAACCTCCCCGACATAAACCTCGTAGACGAGATTAGAGGCGCTGTAAACGATGCCTTCTCTATATACCCGGGCTCGGGGGACTGGGAGCTAGCCAACGCATGGAACTACTATAAACTCATGTTCACCGAGCACCCCGGCGAATACTTCATAATCACCCTCCTGGGAGAAGAGGGGATAGCAGGGCTAGCGGAGATAAACCACTACGAAGTATCGGGTGGCAGGAGGGTCGGCTATGTATCCCTGCTAGCCACACGCAGGAAATACCAGGGCAGGGGGATTGGAAGCTACCTCTTATCCAGGGCCAAAGCGGTCTTAGAGCACATGGGAATAGACACTCTCGTCCTAGACAGCGTGCCCAAGGCACAACCCCTCTACGAGAAGCTAGGCTTCACACCAGTCCTCAGAAACCTCAAAGCCCACGTACCCGTGACGGCCCTCCTATCCCTTTAAACCAAACAGCCAGTTACCCGGGTTATTTTACCAGTCCAGTACAATTGCATGGTAGACGGGAAGGTAAGTCTTGGCCTGGAGACTCTACTGCCCCCGTTGCGGATGGACCGGTGGGAGCGAGGAGTACCACCCCTTCTGCCCCAGGTGCGGCGGCCCCCTGGAGGCTAGAGGGACCCTCCCAGTACCTAGAAGGCCTGTATTGGGAGAGGGAGACACGCCTCTAGTAGAAGACAGTAGAGGGACCCTCTACAAGCTAGAGTATCTCAACCCTACTGGGAGCTTCAAAGACAGGGGCACGGCATACTCCATTCACCTAGCCCATACTCTAGACTATAAGTGCGTAGTCGAGGATTCAAGCGGCAACACCGCGATCTCCACCGTAGCCTACGCTGGCTGGTATGGTATGAAGGCCAGGGTACACGTGCCTCTAACCATATCTCCGGGGAAGCTAGCGCTCCTACGATTCATGGGAGCAGAAGTCGCCATACACCCTACCAGGGAGGAGGCATCGGAGGCCGCGAGGAGAGACGCCGAGAGGTGCTTCTATGTAGCCCACTCGACCAGCCCAGTATTCCTGGAGGGTATAAAGACTCTAGGCAGAGAGCTGGGGGAGGCCGCCCGGGATAGGCTAGTCTTCGCCCCCGCTAGCAGCGGGTCCCTTATTGTAGGCATCTACAGGGGCTTGATCGAAGCAGGGATAGAGCCTAGGATAGTAGCCGTCCAGTCTCCCCTGGCCGCCAGCCTAGATGGGAGGGTTAGGGTGTTGGAGAGGCTCGGCTCCCAGGGCTCCCTGCTGGATGCACTGGTCTTGAGGGACCCTCCCCGGCTGAGGGATATGGTGGAGGCGGCCACGGAGGGGGTTGTCATAGTGGGGGACGAGTACGTCCGTGTTGCTTGGCGTCGATTGGCTTTGAGGGGTTTAATAGTGGAGCCCTCCAGCGCCTCTGTATATGCGGCGGCCGACGCTTTAGATGCTCACAACTCTATCTTGATCCTCACAGGCAGCGGGTTAAAGTACCACGATAAGATGGCTGAGGAGGTTGAGGTCGGGTAGCCAGAGGACGCTGATCGCTGGGGCCGTCGTGCTCTTCACGCTGTCCGGGCTTAGCCTCATCCACCTAACCGGGGGTCCCTCAAGGCTCCTACACCTGGTACTGGAGATGGACTCGTCCGTCGTGGTGGCCATGCTCTTCCTCTTCCTAGCCGAGCTGGTTAAGGCGGTGCGCCTCACACTCTTCGCCAGGAGCTATGGATTGAGGGTCCCCCTCCACTGGGCCCTGACAGCCAGGCTAGTCGGCAGGTTCTTCGGCGTGCTCACGCCAGCGTACTCCGGGGCCACGCCCGCCAGGGCCGCGGTGATCGCGGCGGCCTCCAACATGGAGCCGGGATCAGCCTTCGGTATAACAACTATCGAGAGCCTCTTCGACACCTTCCTCCCAATAGCTGTAACACTGATACTGACAATACCCCTCCTACCGGCAACCTGGCTGGCGTTCCTGACATCGTTGTTCTTGGCCAGCCTCTGGCTTGGCGGGATCGGCTGGGTTCGGACCGATAGGTTCGTTAAATTCGTCAATAGAAGGGTCAAGACCGACTACGCATGCTACCTGCTAAGGCAGCGGGACAAGTTCCTCAAAAGCATGTCATCGATACTGAGGAACAGGCTCGTGTTCACGATAGGGCTCACACTCACCCTGGCCGCCCATATCGTGGAGACCTACTCCATACTAGTCCTCTCGCACTCGGCGACCATAGAGCCTGGCTGGAGCATGCTGGAGTCCGTGTGGAAGAGCTTTCTAGCCCTTGAGATATCGAATGTCATGGTCATGAGTCCCACTCCCGGCGGCGCGTTGTTCTTCGAGTACGGGCTGACCGGGGTGCTAGACCCGGCGTTACTCGTATGGTGGCGTATAACGTATGTGGTGTTCAGCCTTATACCGGGCCTCCTCATACTACTCCTACTCGGCAGGGTCAGGGAATACGCTAGGTCTCTATTGGAGACGGAGGTGAAGACCTGTGAAGCCAGCCAGGTACTATGACATGCACATACACCTCCACGAGTTCGAGGACCCTGAAGAAGCCCTAGAAGCCAACGACACTGTCCTGGTCGCGGTGAGCGACGACCTAGAAAGCCTGACCGCTACAGTAGAGCTGGCTAAGAGCTTCGGGAACGTGATAGCATGCGCAGGCTACCACCCCTGGAACTTCCGGGGAGGCGGAAGCCTCCAGGAGGCCTACGAGGTGGCCAGGGCCTTCTACAGGCTGGACCTGGAGTGTATTGGCGAGGTTGGGCTTGACAAGAAATTCGTGCCAGCAGAGACGTGGAACGCCCAGGTAGAGGTTTTTAAGACGTTCGCCGGCCTAGCCCGGGAGACAGACTCCTACATGACAATACACTCCCCAAACGCCTGGCGAGACGCCCTGAAGATAATAGTGGACCTCGGCGTTGCCAGGGCAATGTTCCACTGGTACACCGGCCCCCTAGACCTTATACCGGTCATAGCAGGGAACGGCTACTACATATCGATAAACCCGGCGGTAAGGATCCAGGAGAAACACCGCCGGGTAGCCTTCCAGGCCCCACTAGAAGCCATGGTCTTCGAGAGCGACGGCCCCTACAACTATAGAGGGCTAAGGCTCACCCCCAGGATGATACCCGGCTCTATAAAGCTTGTAGCCGAGCTAAAGGGGGTCCCGATAGGGAAGGTAGAAGAGGTGGCTCGGCTCAACTCCCAGAGACTACTCTTCTAGGCGCCCCCTTTATCCTCAAGCCAGACCCGCTCTATTTCGAAGAGCCACGAGTCGGGGCCTAGCCTCATGGGACGCCCCTGGACGCGTAGCTTCTTCCTATAGTGCGGCGCGTCCACAACTAGGGTCTCGGCCTCGCCTCCCTCGAAGGCTGGATTGAACCCGTATCGCTCCGCTAGCCTTATTATCTCCTCGATGTCGCCTGGCGCTAGTTCTCTCCCCAGGTATCTGGGTGGGAGGCCGTAGACTGTTATGGATGTTATGATGAATCTGAAGCCTTCGGCTACGAGACGCCTCATATAGGCTCTGGGGTCCATGCCCCACTGGGGTGCGTAGATCTCGAAGCCAATCTTAAGCGATATCCTCTTCATCCTCTCATACTGGTATCTACTGGCAATGGCCCCTACCGAGACCACTTCGAAGCCGGTCTCCCTCTTCAGGGAGGAAAGGATCTCGGCGAGCTCCTCCACCTCCCTCTCCTTCACGCCACTAACCTCATACTCCCTGTAGACGCTTTCCAGGCCCATCGCAATGGCTTGATACCTGACCAGCGAGACGTGGGGTACATGGAACATCCAGCTATCACTCCTCTTGGGGCGCAAGGCGAGTATACAGGCTGGTTCGTACCCCTCTAGGAGGGCTCTGTAGAAGGCATAATTGCTATCCTTCCCCCCGGATATTAGCCCGCAGAGCCTCCTCTTAGCCACTCCTCCAGCAACCCCTTGACCCTGCTGAGACAGTACTCTCGCGCCCTCGAAGGCATGCCCTCCGCTGGATCCTCATCGACCCTAACATGTAGCCTTATGTTCACGAGCTCTACCCTATCGTCTACCATAGAGACTGTGAGCACGCAATCATCTACCCTCTTATAGCAGAGGGTGACGGGTCCCTCAACCAGCTTGTCGTCGCACTCGATGGCCTCAGGCAGGAGCTCGTATACGTCTATAGAATAGAGGACCCAGTCCCCAGACCGGATCTTAACTACCCTGTAGTGATCGTCGATGACATCCTCTTCTAGGATGTACCCGGTAATTTGGGGGTCCCTCCTCCACTACTCTGTTTGAACTGGCGTGACGACGACCAGCTGTCTCCCGCAGAAGGGGCAGCGGTAGTTGAACTTCCTCGCATCGGCGTGGCAGAAGTAGGCCCCATACTCTTTAGCGCATTTCGGGCAAGCGTATACTACCTCGGTCCTCCTGGCCGCGCCGGGGTGTTGGCCTGTTAGGCTTAGGTAGCGGCCGCAGACTCTGCACCTGACCGTCACCCATCCTATGTGGCCGTGGGCGTTTATCCCCTTGATTAGTCCTATCGTCACTCTTGCACCCACCCAGGAAGCCACTGTGTAGCATGGGCTTATAAAGGCATCACGCTATTCGACGCAGCCAGTAGCCTCCTCGGGCATGTGTAGGCTGTGCACCTAGACTTTTTAGCGGGTTGGAGGCCGGCTTTTGTTATCGGAGCGAGGGTGTGCTGGGATTGAACAAGATCAAGGCAATAATAATAATATCATTTATAGCAACGATAATATCGGCGGTCATCGGCGTGGCGGTGTACTACTCGTTCCTATCCCCGTTCCGGGCGGCGGCCAATGAAGGCAACCTAGAGGAGGTCCTGGGCAAGGTAACCTATATCGAATACAATGTATCGGATCAGCAGGGCAATAAGTACATCGTCAAGGTAGAGAACAATCCCACCGCCAAATCAGGGGTAGCCGAGCTCTATAGTGGAGACAGCCTGGAGTACAAGGTCTACTACAACTATTCGGGCAGCGGCCTAACCTACGCTAGGATAGAGTACTCGAACGGGACGGTCAAGGAGTACCGGGGGGCCGACGTGGTCGTGTTGGAGGACTTCTTCCTAACCAGCCTAAAGTTCAATATAGAACCCGCTAATTTGACAGTGACCGACTTCAGCCCATTCCCAGGCGTGGCCCCGGTATACCTGCCAAAGTTCCTGGGCGAGAGGCTTCAAGTCAACTGGGATATGCTAGCATCAATCAGGCGTGGCACGGGTAATGTGTCGTCTTTGATGGAGGTGAGGGTTGGCATGGGCAAGCTCGTCATAATGGGTAAGGAGGTCTCGGGGGCCACACTAGTGCTGAATCCCAGCGCGCCGAACCCCACGGTGAAATGGTCGATGCTGTCTTACTCCATGTTCCTGACAGATATGAAGGGGCTACCGGTAGTCGGGTCTTGGAGCGTTAGTATAACTACCCCGGGCCAGGAGTACAGGCTAACCTACAACCTCGTCACTATACACTTCTCGGGATAGGAAGTAACCCGGACATAATCCTGGTTACATCAGGGTCCGAGGTCATCTTGTAGAGACTACAGATTATATCCGGTCACCCCAGGGTATCTGGTACTAGTTACTCTTCCTCCTAATCACTAACCAACAGCAAAATACAACACCGGTGAAGGGAAGATGTCGTTGGCCATCCCACTAGTTGTAGAGTACGGCGAAGTCCACAGGGAGAAACTCAGGATAGTCACATTCAAGATAGAACCCTCAAAGCTAGAAGAAATAGACAGGGCAGCGGCTAAACTAGGGCTGAGTAGGAGCGAGTTAATAAGATACGCCCTAGAGAAGACCATTAAAGAGCTAGGCGTCTAACGGCAACATACAAAAACCCTAACCCCCAGACCAGTAACCATCGGGTGCCGCCGTAGCTCAGCCTTGGCAGAGCGCCGGACTCATACGGTCCCGTCCCTGCCGAGTCGCAGGGGCCTGGGAGATCCGGAGGTCCCGGGTTCAAATCCCGGCGGCGGCACCACGAAAGACTCCCAGGCCCCATACAACTCCCTTGCAGTATTATCCTAACCGGGCCCGTCGAGGCAGTGTAATAAAATAATTTAAGTGCATCGAAAATGTATATACGAGGGCCAGGTAACCCATATAGATAGTCGATACAATCCCTTATACAGACGAGGCCAAACACCTGGTGTACAAGAATGGGTAAGGATATCCTAATACTAGGAGGTGGGACAGGCGGAATAGTTGCCGCGCTAACCTTCGCCGAGGCAAAGAAGAAGCACGGCCTCGACATAAACGTGACCCTAGTCAATAAGGATGAATGGCACTACATGCCTCCCCTCTGGATGGACGTCGCCCTCGAAGGACTACCCCTGGACAAGACCAGGGCCCCCATCAAGGGCCTCGAAAAGTACGGCGTCAACGTAGTGGTCAAGGAGGCTGTAAAGATAGACCCCGACAACAGGAGCGTCGAGACAGCTGATGGAACAAAGCTCAACTACGACTACCTATTCGTCACCCTCGGCCTAAGGAACGGATGGGAAGCTATACCCGGCTATGACAAGGCTGGATACCACAACTACGAGCCAGAGGCGGCGGTCGAGTTCAATAAGGCTCTACGGCAATTCAAGGGAGGCAAAGTGGTCATAGCAGTCCCAGAACTACCCTTCAGATGTGGAATATACCCGGTCGAATTCGCGACTGTACTAGGCCATATGCTTCACTTGAAGGGGATAAAGGCGGAGATAGTAGTGTTGAGCCCGAAGATGCCCGACGGGAGGGACATTTCTTGGGCTCTAGGCCCCGACATTGCTAGGCTATGGCACAAGTACTTCAACAGGTACAATATAACCGTGAAGGTACATGACGGGATAGAGAAGGTTGACGACGAGAGAAAAGTCGTTGTAACCAAGAACTACGAGGAATCTTATGACCTCCTCGTAAAAGTACCGCCGCCGAGGCCGCCTAAGGTGCTGGAGGACCCCAAGTTCCTCTTCGAACAGGACAAGAGGTTCGTAAAAGCAAGGCCACTAGACTTCAGGCACCCCGAATACGACGACATATTCCTGACCGGAGAACACTCAATGCCGCCAACAGGCCTAGGCACCGCTGGAGTCTTCATACACGCCGCAACATACAAGGCCGCCACGATACTCCTCCACGAGGAGTATGGAGTGGGAGAGCCACACGACATACATCCAGTGGCGTGCGTCGCTTATAGCGGAGACAAGGGCTTCATGGGTGTATGCGAAGTGGACTTCGACGGCACAATGTACAACTGGAGAAACTGCTATAATGTAATGGAGAGCTTCGCTATGAAGCTAGTCAAGAGGGGCTTTTACCAGGGGTGGCTCGATAAACTGAGGGTCTAGGAGGTGAGTTGTAGTGAGTGAAGGTCTAGAGTTCAGCGAGGTAGAAGTCCAGGCGTTAAAAGACCTGCTTGAAGTCGCCCTCGAACTAAAGAAGTCAGGTCTACTAGGCATGCTGAAAGAGATGCTCTCAGACACGGAAGGAGCAATGTCGGGCATGCAAGCAGACACAAGCCTGATGAGGCTCGGAGTCCTAATAGGGGCGATGCTAGAAGCAGCGAGGAGGCTCGACGGGTCAACGATAGCCGGGCTAAAGATGAACACAGAAGACACCTCATTCTGCCTATTCAACTCCCTAGCATCAGTAACTCCCGCGAAGGCAGAGCCCAAGGGAATGTTCGGGCTCATGGGAGCGCTGAGGGACCCCGACGTCCAAAAGGGCCTGGGCTATTTGATGGCCATTGCCAAGAACCTGGGCGCCTGTCTCAGGAGCCTGGAGAAATAATAGTGGTGGCGCTAAGCCGGGGACTCGGCGGCCCTGGCTCTAGCCATGATATAGTGCACACGCCTACCCTCCTTCTTTTTAACCAGGACCCCCTCCTCCGTCAGCTCCTTCAGCACGGCATAGACCCTGCTCTTGCTTAGGCCCGTATAGGATACTATGTCGCTCGGACTGTTGATTCCCTTCGAGATCGCCTCTAACACTAGCTTTTCCGCCTCATCGCCCTCATAGGATTCCAAGGCCTCCTCATTGACTTCGACGGTTTCCTCTAGATCATGCGTCTGCCCTGAATCGCCTTTCTTATCCTCGGCTTCACGCTGCTCCTCTCTATCCTCAAGCCTGACTACCCTATTCTTCAAAACATCTATCTCGTTAACCAGGGATGCCGCAATGCTATAGGCCTGCTTCAGCTCGCTGGCCAATCCCGCCATTTGGCCCTCTAATTCTTTAATCTTACTCTTCAGAACGGTATTCTCTTCCTTGAGCTTAGACAACTCTGCTTTAAGGGCCTTGTTCTCTTCTTCTAGCTTCCTTAAGTCCTCTCTATCGAACCCGAATATAATCTTCGCTAGGCCCAATTCGATCCCTAGCCGTATATTATTAGGTGACTCGGTGTTTAGGGGGTAAGGCTTCGATAAACGCCGGGATTACCCGGGTGCTACAAGGGTAAACCAGTATATTAGGCCGGAGAAAAAAAAGATGGGAAAAGAGGGTCTTTCATGCCTTCTCGGAACTACTCGGGCAGGACCTCCTTGCCCATTGTAGTATTCACAATTATCGCAGCTGAAGTGTAGACCGCTGATAGGCCCGTGAGCACGCCCCATGCGCCCGCGATCTTCAATACGGTCTCGGAGTATTGTGCAGCGGCTAGTATGAAGAATAGTATGGTCAGTAGCGTCAGCACAACTGTGACGGCCCTAGCCTTAAGGGCATAGGCCCCCACAGCCATGTATAGCGTGAATATACCCCACAGGACCATCCAGGTAGCGAACTCGCCTGGAGAGACCTCCGGGTATATGCCTGTTGCCTCCAAGACCGTTAGGAGCGAGAGGCCAAGCCAGAAGAGTCCATAGGAGGTGAACGCGGTCCCGCCGAAGACATTGTTCCTCCTGAAATCTATGATCCCGGCTATCACCTGGGCCAGACCACCGTACATGAATCCATACGCCAGGGTGTAGCTGGCTGTCGGTATGACTCCTAAGTTGTGTAGGCTTAAGGCGGTAGTTGTTAAGCCGAACCCGGCGAGACCCAGGGCGGCGGGATTACCCCACTCTCCATTACCAGCCATCTAGGCCACCCTGAGGGCGTCACTCCTTCATCAACTTCTTGAACTCCTCTACCGCTCTCCTCAGCTCCTCTACAGCCGTCGGGTCCTCTAGCGTGCTAGTGTCGCCGACGGGCCTACCCTCTAGCAGGGCGATCAGTATCCTCCTCATTATCTTCCCGCTCCTAGTCTTAGGTAGCTTCTTCACGAAGAGTATCTTCGCTGGCACGGCGATGGGTCCAACCAGGTTTCTCACCACGTTCTTCAACTCCTCTTCAAGCTCTGGCGATGGAGTGTATCCCTCCCTCAGCACCACCGCTGCTACGGGCACCTGCCCCTTGACGGGGTCAGGAGCGCCTACCACGGCTGCCTCGCTCACGGCGGGGTGAGTTAGCAGCGCGTCTTCCAGCTCTATGGTGCCCAGCCTGTGGCCTGCAACGTTCATGACCTCGTCGGCCCTGCCCAGCAGCCAGAAGTATCCCTCCTCGTCGCGTACAGCATAGTCGGCTGGGTAGTAGATCCATATCCCCTTGTCGGGCTTGCTGAACATCGACCAGTACGTCCTCACATACCGGTCCGGGTCGCCCCATATGCCAATGAGCATTCCCGGCCACGGCTCTTTGATGACCAGTAGCCCCTTCTCACCAGGCGACGCCTGGCTTCCATCGGGCCTGTATACGTCCGCCACAATACCCGGCAGTGGGAACGTGGCGCTTCCTGGCTTCAAGGGCACGATGCTTATCCCGGGCGCTGGCGATATCATGGCGGCCCCGGTCTCGGTTTGCCACCACGTGTCTACGATGGGTGCCTTCTCCTTCCCAATCTTCTTGTGATACCATAGCCATACCTCCGGGTTTATCGGTTCTCCTACCGTGCCGAGGATCCGTAGGCTCCCTAGATCGTGCTTCTCGACCCACTCGTCCCCGTACTTCCTCAGGAGTCTTAGTAGCGTTGGACTCGTGTAGAATGTTGTCACATCGTATTTGTCGACTAGCTCCCATATCCTGTCGGGTGCCGGGTAGTTGGGTGCTCCCTCGTACATGACCTGGGTTACCCCGTTCATTAGGGGGCCGTAGACTATGTAGGTGTGTCCTGTTATCCATCCTATGTCGGCGGCGCACCAGAAGACGTCGCCTGGACGCGGGTCCCAGTTCCACTTGAAGACGTTGTACACGTATACCTGGTAGCCGCCTACACTGTGCATTATGCCCTTAGGCTTCCCGGTGGTCCCGCTCGTGTATAGGATGAATAGCACGTCCGTCGCATTCCTCTCCACAGGCTTCACATAGGCCTTGTCAGGAGCCTCTTTTACTAGATCATGGTACCATACATCCCTCTGCTCGTGCCATGGTATGTCTATCCCGGCCCTCTTGATCACTATAGTCTTCTCTACAACCACGCCCTGGTCGGCTGCGAGCTTGACCGCCGTGTCTGCATTCTCCTTGAGGTTTATCACTTTACCCCTCCTGTAGAAGCCGTCGACTGTTATCAGGACCTTGGCCTTCGCGTCGATGATCCTATCGGCTAGGGCCTGTGGGCTGAAGCCGGAGAACACGACGCTGTGTATGGCGCCTAGCCTCGTCACTGCTAGCATAGATATGGGGAGTTCCGGTATCATGGGCAGGTATATTGTTACGGTGTCGTTCTCCTTTATCTTGACGAGTTCCCTTAGGGCCCAGGCGAACCTGTTGACCTCCCAGAAGAGTTCTCTATAGGATATGACCCGTGTATCGCCGGGCTCGCCCTCCCAGTAGTAGGCGACTTTGTTGAACACGTCTGTCCCAATCCACCTGTCTAGGGCATTTAGGTTGATGTTGGTTTTCGCTCCGACAAACCACTTGTAGAAGGGGGCGTTCGACCGGTCCAGTACCTTGTCCCAGGTCCTGTACCATTGGAGTTCCCTGGCTTGTTTGTCCCAGAATTCCTCTATGTCTTCCACGCTTTTCCTGTAGAAGTCTAGGTAGGCCTCTTTGCTGGGGTAGTATTTCTCCTCGAAGGGTAGTGTTTCCTGAGTCAAGAATCCCACCCTTGACACTCTGTCAATATATTTAAGTATTCCTAACAGGTATTTATATTTTACTAAAAATATTGTTTATTAATGTTATATTAATATTTGAATGTCCTTAATAAAAATAAAATAGAATAAAATAATCATGACGAAATATAAACCCTAGCAGACTCAAATTACACGAGAGCGGATTCAACAATGCTGCCCAGGTGCATAATAGACGCTCACGTACACCTACCGATACAACCAAAGCTAACCCCCAGGCAACTAGTATCAAGGCTCAGGGAACACGGAATAGGAGGAGCAGTCATACTAGGAGTCCCATCTGTAAAAGAAATCCTGCAGCACATCGACATAACACACATCGAGAAGGAATACGGTAGGATAGAATACCTCATCGAGAGATACGCCAGCGATATAAAAGAGTCCCTTACACCGGAAGCCCTCTACCTCAACGTCGTAAACCTACTAGCAAGCTACGGAGAGCTATGCGAGTTCGAGCCAAGCGGAGAGAACTATGCTATACTAGCCGCGGCCAATCTAGCAATGGACCCCGAGAGACTAGCAGACCGGCTTGAAGCGCTAGCCAGCCTAGGCTTCCGGGGATTCAAGGTACTATCTACCCTCTTCTTCAAGTTCCTAGACGACGAGACAGTCGAGACAGTATTCGAGGTCGCAGACTCCAAGGGATTACCCGTGGTAGTCCACACCGGGTGCGACCCAGGCATATGGGAGCTACCAAAATACTGTAAATACGGGGACCCCTCAAGGCTCGACTCCATACTATCCAGGCATAGGGACGTGGTAACAGTGCTAGCCCACCTGGGGGGCTATAGCGCTATAGCCCCAGGGGTATTCACCCAGGAGGCAGTGCACCTAGCCAACAAATACGAGAGAGTATACCTCGACACCTCAGCGGTCCCACCACACCTAGCAGGCTCAGCCGCGAAGACTCTATCCACAAACAAGCTAATATTCGGCTCAGACTACCCGGTAATAGACAACGACGACATAAGACTATTCGCACTCCAAGTAGCAAGGGCTCTCCGGGCAGCAGGCTACAAGGCCAGGGATATCGAGGCCACATTCCACGGCTTCGCAGAGGAGATATTCGGTGTAAGGTGTAGCGGCGATGGACTGTAGGAGCCTCCACATAGAGGTGCCACACCCCAAGCTAGGCACCATCATAGCCCGTAGACCCTCGCCCTTCGATAAGCCCAAGGTCGAAGAGTTCCTGAAGAGGATGTCGGAGGAATCGATATACCACAGGTTCTTCAGGCTGATAAAGGACTTCGGCGAGATAATCGATAAAATGCTCGGAGGGAAGGACACGCTATTCTGCATAGCAATCGAATACAAGGGTAGCATAATAGGGTGTAGCGAGGTCTATAAGACGACCTGGCCAGACGTGGGAGAACCAGCGGTAGCGGTGCTAGACGACTTCCAGGGAATGGGGCTAGGCCGCCTGCTAGTAAACCTAGCTGGCTACTGTGCGCTACAATACGGTATAAAGAAGTTCAGGGCATATGTATTCAAGGACAACGTACCTGCACTGCGACTGACAAAATACCTGTCCCCGAGGATAATAGATGATCTAGGCGACTCGTACCTAATCGAAATGGACCTGGAGGCGGCGAGGGACAAGATTGCAGAAGTTCTATCCAAATACAATATACGCCTCCCATGACCCCGACTACCTCAACAGTCACAGCGAACCCAGGAAACTCTTTAAACGGCCAGGGAACCCCCATTAAATAATCGATGGATAGCCGGGTCGTCTAGCGGCCAAGGATGCGGGGCTTTGGATAACGGCTCCCCTGGCTGGGGGGTCGTTAGGGGATCCCCCGTGACCGGGGTTCGAATCCCCGCCCGGCTACCACCAAAACCACTCTATGCTCCTCCATAGTAGTTAGTCAGGAATATGCCGGCGACAGCCATCACACCCGCTATGAGGTGTACAGCGCTGGGCTCCTCCATAGCCTCGCCACGGAGCACATACGAGAACAGGAGCGTGAAGAGCGGGAACAAGGAGATTATAACGGATGCCTTAGCGACCCAGGTCAGGTTTAGAGCCTGGTAGCGGGATAACTGGGCTAACGCCACGATAACGCCGGCGGCAACCATGTACAATAACTCCCTACGCGGCATAATGCCCGGACGTAGAGGGCCTCTCTCTAGCAGTAGGGCAACTGGTAAGGCACTGGTATAGGATATGGCGACCCCGGTTAAGGGGTCGGCGTTCAGGTAGCCAGCCGCGCTCCTAACTAATATGGCGGTTATAGCGAAGACCACAGTGGATCCTATCCCGGCTACTACGCCGATAGTGGTCTTGCTATTGTGCAATGGCTTTCCAGAGGGCCTAAATGATGCCAAGGAGACGGCTATCATTACCAAGACTATGCCAGTCATCTGTATAGCGCTTAGACTTTCCCCCAGTAATAACCAAGCCAGTATAGCGCTTACTATTACTGTAGGGCTCGCTAGTATAGAGGCGGTCGTGGCTCCTAGGCTGGTTATTGCTATATAGAAGAGGAGTCTACCCACTACGAAGTTAAGCAACCCAGCTAGGATAAAGTAGACCATCGCAGTTGAATCAACGCTCGTGGAACCCTTTGCGAGAGCGAAAAACCAGAGGAGAGGAGTCCCGACGAGGAGGCTTATCGACAGGTTCTCCAAGGGCTTTAACCGGACTGAGGCGGCCCTCACAAGGGCATCGCTGAGCCCGAAGAACAACCCGGCTAGCAGAGCAAACGCATAGCCTAGTGGTTCCCCGTCGAGCATCCCTAACAGTCCCCGAGCCGTCCCCCCATTTACACTCGTTGCAACCAACAGTAGAAGAGAACCTATATTATGACGACATCTACACCCAGGCCCTCAAGTACCTTCACCAGCCTCCTCCTAACCTCTGATCTAGCGGCCTTCTTCTGGACGAGAGCGGTAGCATGTGGCCGGGGCCAGTTGTTTTTCACCGCCTGGGCTATGACGTCCTCGTTCGCATCAGGTATGGCATACTTGGCTATTATATGGCCCATACAGTAGTCGCCGTCCAAGTGTATGCGCGTGAACTTCACGGGGTAGTGGGGCTCCCCGAAGCCAGCGGCAGGCTCGCAGTCCTCTATCTCCCCATCGATTACACGGGCCACGGCTCTAGCCATAGCCAGGCGAGCTCGTTCATCCCTCCACCTATCCGGGGTCGATCCAATCTCTATGAAGACTAGTGGTTTACTGGGCTTCGTCGGTCCGTGATGGGTGGCTTCCAGCGTGACTTCATACTCGTTTAGTAGCCCTAGCTTCTCGGCTTCACTCCTATACGCCCTAAGCAGAGCGCGTGACAGTGGTGGCGCTGCGATACTCAGCTTATAGGGTTCTCCACCGTACTCGGCTCTCCCTGTGGGATTACCGGTATGGTGTGTTGTGAGGCTTGGCCTCCCGCTGACGGCGCTGTGCCTGGATAGGATTATCACGGCGTCAGCCGAGGGATCTGGGGTCTCGTCTATGAAGTCGAAGTGTATGGTTTCCTCTCTGTATCCGCCCATGACTACTCCGTTGGACAGCTTGAAGCATTCTACTGCGTGGTTGCACTCGTATGGACTCCACTCGTAGAGCTGGAGTAGTTTCTCGGCCGCGCCCTTTCCAGCGGGATCGTTCACACTGTAGGCTATCGCAAGCCTCGGCTTCACCCGCTATACACCGTGAGGGAGGGGATGAGGGTCGGGGTATTAACCCTAGAAGGATGCGGGGAAAGAGGGTGTGTTATTGGGGCCGGGTTTGTCTTGTGGAGCAATACCTGTATGCCCCGTAGATTGTGAGTATTGTCTTGATGTCGCGTATCTCCCCTTTCAGGATACTCGATATAGATTCATCCAAGCTATATTCTACTACTCCACTGATGACCTCGTACTCCTCCGGGTTGGAACGAGTTGCTACCGGGTTTAACGCCAGGTAGATATGCATGTACTCGGTCGAGTAGCCAGGGCTGGTATAACCTTCTCCAAGCTTCACCAGCTTTGATGGGCTGAGGCCGGCCTCCTCCTCTAGCTCCCTCCTTGCAGCTTCCTCGGGGAGCTCGCCGTTATCGATTACTCCAGCGGGCGCCTCCAGGATCCACTCTCCTATCGCGGGCCTGTACTGCCGGAGGAGCGTTATCCTACAAGACTCTTCGTCCAGGGGTAGCACTGTGACGGAGCTGGGGAAGAGGACCCTGTCAACCCTCGACACCCTGCCGTTGGGCAGTGTCTCGATGTCTGAAACGAAGACCACACGTCTCCCACGGCACTCGACTCTCTCACGGCTGTCCACGGATTCCACCCCTGCCAAGCAGTTCATGGGCTCTAGCCAAATGGTCCGATGCAAGGGCTGCCAGTAGGTTTAACTCGCCGGCTAACACGGTTGCACCGATGATTTCGGCTAGCTTTAACGCGTTGACGCCCGGGGGCTCGCCTCCCCCGGCAACCCCCATTATAGAGAGAGCCTCTCTCTGAGTGGGCAGGCGTGTCCCGCCTCCGACAGTTCCTACTTCTAGGCTTGGCAGAGTGACGGATATGTAGAGGTCGCCCCTCCTGGGCTCGGTCCAGGTAAATGATAGGCTGGACTCCACCACCTGGGCCATATCCTGTCCCGTGGCTAGGAATATCGCCGCTATAATATTCGCCACGTGTGCGTTATAGCTCGGGCTACCCGCCACGGCGCTCCCCAGAAGATTCTTTGTCATGTTCACCACGTGTATCTCGTTGGCCGTCGCCTTTAACAGGCTCTCTACCACGTCCTTTTTAACCACCGCCTCTGCTATCGTGTACTTGCCCCTCCCGAGTAGCCTGTTTATGATGGCCGGCTTCTTATCGCTGCACAAGTTGCCGCTTACTGCGAGGCACTCGGCTTTCCCAGGGTATTCCTTCTCGATCCTCTTACAGATCCTATCGGTTGCTATCGTAGCCATATTCATGCCCATGGCGTCTCCGGTCTCGTATATGAAGCGGATCCAGACTAGGTTTCCAACGAGGAATGGCTTGTAGCCAGTTAGCCTCCCATGCCTAGTGGTCTCCCTCACGGCCTCTCTAAGCTTTTCCCAGTTCGAGTCGAGCCACTCAAGGAACCTCACCGCGTCGAGCACGCTATCGAATCGAAGGACGGGGGCTCTAGTCATTCCGTTACTTATGACCCTTACAGTCACGCCTCCACTCTCTGTCAGGGCCTTCACGCCACGTGAGACGCTTGCGACAAGGGCTCCCTCGGTGGTCGCTAGGGGCACGTAGAATTCTCCCTTCGCGTATTCTCCCTTCACTAGCAACGGCCCAACTACTCCCACTGGGACTTGCACGGCGCCGATAGGGTTCTCTATGTTCCTACCGTAGAGTTCCGAGAAGTCTAGTATGGTGCTTGCTATCGAGGATAGGTGTACGCCGAGCTTTCTCTCTAGAAAGAGCCTCCGGGCTAGGGCGGCTAGGTTCGGGTTACCGAGCACTTGCTCTAGCCTGGATAGGCTTATCTCTCCCCTGGCCAGCTTTTCTATTACCTCGTCGAGTCCGTCGCTCATTAGCCTGTCCCCAGGACAGGTCTAAACTTCACGCCGTAGAGTATAACACCGTTATCGCCGTCCTCCCTTATCCTCCTAATAGCGGCTTCAACCTCCATACCAGTCCTCAGCTCGCCGGGATCCGCGTCGGTTATCTCAGTGACTATGCGGATACCGCCGTTGAGCTTGACTAGACCAACTATCACCGGGGCTTGGAGCCTGTTATCGCCCGGAACACTGTAGACTACAGTGTAGCTCTCCAGCACTCCCCTCCTCGGCAGAGGGACCCTCTTGAGGTTTACTGAACCGCAGTAGGGGCAAGAGTTTCTCGGTGGATAGTGTATCTTGCCACACTCCTCGCATACAGCCCCCTCTAGCCTATACCGGGGAATCCTCTTCCTCCACCACCTAGACAGGACCATTACACACCACCTCCTAGACTCTCTCCAATACGCCTATCCGGGCGGAAGAGCCATGGCCGTTGACTCCAACCACTAGGCCCTTCTCGGCCCCGCTTCTAGTGACTCCAGGGAACTCTCCGGCTAGTTGGAGCGCTGTCTCAGCGATCATGTATACTCCGGTGGCGCCGATAGGGTTGCCCCGGGACTTAAGCCCTCCGCTCGGGTTGACCAGGGGTCCCTCTCCGTTGATGCTGAAGTATCCTTGCTTTACTAGTTCAGCCGCCTTCCCCCTAGGTGCTAGGCCTAGAGCCTCCAGTAGAAGTATACCCATTATGGTGAAGTTGTCGTGAACCTCTACTACGTCGAAGTCTTCCGGCTTTAGATCTAGTTCGTGTACGAGCTTCTCGACGGCCTCAATCCTCAGCGGGTCTTCCCTCAACGCTATTGATTGAGCGCCGACCCCGGAGACTATGTTGGCTAGCCTAGCCAAATGGTCTCCTTGCTGGTCCTCGCACGACAACAGCACAGCAGCGGCACCGTCGCCCAATGGATACGCGTCGAGCAGTGTTATCGGCTCTGCAATGGGCATCGAGCTAGGGACCTTCTCAGGCTTTATGGCAAACCTAAGCATGGCATAGGGGTTCTCCTTGCCGTGCAAGTGCATCATGGCGGGCCAGTAGGCCAGCGTCTCCCTAGGCACGCCATACCTCTCCATGTAGATTCTCATTAATAGGGCGAGCGGCGTTGCATGGCCAATATTGTATACCGCGTCAGTCTCTGTATCGTAGAGCGCCTCAAGCATCCTATACGTTGGCCCACTTGGATACTCGGTTAGCTTATCAACTCCAACCACGAGAACCCTCTCGGCGGCGTGAGCCTGGAGGAGATTGTAGGCCACCTCGACGGCGGCCAATCCACTATTCTCCCCAGCCTCTACTGCGAGCGCTGACTTCACTGCAACCCCAAGCTCGCCCGCGATATAGGCTGCCAGATCCAGTTGCGGCGCTTGCTGGTATGATAGGCTTGAGGCTACAATCAGGTAGTCGATCGAGTCTATGTCGACGTCCTCCAAAGCCTTCCTAGCGGCCTCGAAGGCCAGATCCCTAACCCCCTTTTCGAAGTGCCTGTCAATCCTAGTCATCCCGACGCTAGTAACGTAAACCATAACGATCACCCCCTGGACAACATCACAAGTATCCTCCTATACCTGGTGTAGGTTGCGTAGTCGACCTCCTTACTCCTCTTGAGGTAGTCATCGATCCCAGGCGCTAGCCCCTGCCTCTCACTTATCTCGTCGGTTACAAGGATGCTGTAGGCATCGCTACCAGCCCCACTGCCGAAGGGCGCCACCAGGATCCTCTGGCCAGGCTTGGCCACATCCAGGACCCTGGCGAGGCCTAGCAACGCACTCGCGTTATAGGTATTCCCGATGAAGGGAGTCACAAGCCCCCTCTCCAGTTGTTTATCTGTGAACCCGAGGCGCTTTCCCACCCTAAGGGGGAACTTTCCATTAGGCTGGTGGAATATCGCGTAGTCGAAGTCCTCTGGCTTAAGCCCTGTCTTCTCGAAGAGGCCCTTGACGGCGTTTATTATATGGTGGAAGTAGGCTGGCTCACCTGTGAAGCCCTCTCCATGCCTCGGATAGGGTTTCTCGGCTCTCCTCCAGAAGTCCGGGGTGTCGGTTACATAGGTATAGGTCGCCTCGACGACTGCCGCTGACCCCTCGCTCGGGCCGACGATGAAGGCGGCTGCCCCGCTTGAGGCTGTGAATTCGAGTACATCCCCAGGCTCCGCCTGGGCGGTATCGCTGCCCACGGCTAGGGCGTATTTCACTATGCCGGAGGAGACTAGTCCCAGCGAGGCTTTAAGGCCCTCGCTACCAGCTCTGCAGGCGAATTCCAGGTCGCTGGCCATTGTAGCTGGCGTGGCCCCGATCATCTCTGCTATCAGGGTTGCAGAGGGTTTTACGGCATAAACCTTCGACTCGCTGCCGAAGAATACTGCTCCGATGAGCGAGGGATCTATCCGGGCCCTCAGTAATGCGTTGTATGCCGCTTCGAAGCCCATGGTCGTAGAGTCCTCGTCTGGGCCGTCGACTGACTTGTGGCTCACGTTCAAGCCCTTGTACTGTTGAGGAGGCCAACCCCAGGTCTCGGCTATCTTATCTACCGGGAGTCTGTATCTTGGGATGTAGCCTCCCCAGCCATGTATCCCGGCTCCTCCATGATATTCTCTTTGAATGTCGAAGTTCATCGTTGATCCCCACTGTTTCACTCCTCTTCTATGCCCCTGGTCCCATTAAAAGCGTTAAGCCAATCGACGATACTAATTTAGACAATAGTCTAAACCTCGTGGACTCCTCAGGGACTAAGTCTTGCTCAGGCCTAGGTATAGAGCCAATAGCCCCACGAACAGAATTAGCGCCAAGAGCGGTATGTGCTCGACGGCCAACTCGGCAAGGCCGCCCTCAGGCGTCACAACGCTCCTAGACACTCTTCCAGCGTTAAACATTGCTACAGCTGATATTAGGCAATAGGCGTATCCATTTCCCGTTGCTGAAAGATATAGGAGTCCAGCGTAGACTACAGCGTATATGAGGTTCTCCGCTATGAGGAAGAGGGGCAAGTCTGCGAGAAAGTTTATCGCCACATACCCGATAACCAGTAGTAATGTAGCCAGCCTAAAGAGAGCCACCAATATCGGCATACCCGGGCCCACCTATAAGAGGTGCGTTAAGGATGAAGCTTAAAGAGGCACTGTATGGAGTCGGCAGTATAGAATGCCCAGTAACCTACAATGAAAACGTGAGGAGGGCGGAACTCCCCGTAATCCTCCTACACGGCTTCAACTTCAACAGGAGAGTCTGGATAGAGACGGGGATAGCCGGGATACTAGACGCAAAGGGGATTCCCTCTCTCATGCCAGACATGCCGTATGGGAGGAAGACAGCCTGTACTAAGAGGACGAGGAACATAGACGTTAACGTAAAAGCCGTGAGAGAGGTCTCGAATATCGTGCCGGGTAGGAGACCACCCATTATAGTCGGCGCTAGTATTGGGGGACGGGTAGCTCTCTACTACGCGGCTCGATACCCTGTCAAGGGCCTACTCCTCGCGTCGCCAGCGGTAAAGGACGACGAGGAGATATGGGAGTATATCAAATTGATAAGGAGCCCAGTGGTCATACTACGTGGAGCCCGCGACTTCATACCCCTACGCATACATAGGAAGCTAGCCGAAAAGCTAAGGGCTCGCCTGGTGGTCTACGAAGGAGCGGGTCATGCGATGTATCTAAGCGACCCGGAGAGATTCGCCAGCGACGTCGAAGGATTCTATAGATCCCTTGTCAATAATGGATAACGCCTCCAGCGCCTTAGATTAAATAGCCCGGTTTCCAACGGGAGAGGTAGCGGGGATAATGTTGGATGAGGTAATCGACTATATCCTAGAAGCGTTTAAGAAGGCCGAAACCCTCGGGGCCGAGTTCGTTGATGCAAGACTCCAATCCTACGATTACGAGTTGATAGTATATGATAATGGTTTACTTAAAGAACACACCTACACCGCACGTAAGGGCCTGGGATTCAGGGTAATCTACAAGGGCGCAGTGGCCTACGGCTCCACGGCGAGGCTATCAAGGGAATCGATCATTGAGACTGTAGAGGAGACCGTAAGGGCGGCCAGGTCGCTATCAAACAACGTGGAGGAGAAAGTGCGGCTAGCAGATTATAAGGCCGTGCAGGCCAAGGCCCGTTCAAGCTACATAGTCGACCCATTCACTGTTGACTTGGAGAAGCTTGAGATAGCGGAGACGGCTAACAAGGTGGCGATGGAGGTCAAAGGCGTGGTGTCGGCCGTTACGAGGCTTGGAGTGCAACGGGATAGAAGGATAGTATTATCTAGCGAGGGCACGCACGTCGATGTAGAGACAGTCATGACCGGCATATCACAGGCATCGATAGCCAAGGGAGAGAAAGGCCTGGAATACGCGTCGGACTACGAATCCAGGGTGGCAGGCTTCGAATTCATAAGATCCATGGACTGGGAGGAGATGGCTAGAGAGACGTCAACGCTAGCCGTCGTAGCATCAAACGCCGACGTCCCAAAAGGCGGAGAATACGAGGCCGTATTGGAGCCCAGGGTAGTCGGCTTACTCCTCCACGAGGCGTTAGGCCACGCGAGCGAGGGCGACCTGGTGGCCAGCGGGTCTAGCGTTCTTGAGGGGAGGCTTGGATCGAGGATAGGCTCGGAGAAGGTGACTATATACGATGACGGCCTGGTACCGGGCGGATACTATGTCCCGTACGACGATGAAGGTGTTGAGAAAGAGAAGGTTATGGTCGTCGAGAATGGCGTGCTCAAGGGGCTCCTAGCCGATAGAGTGAACGCCTACAAGTTAGGCCTTAAACCGACCGGCAACGGGAGAGTCATGTACTACTCGAACCCCGTGATCGTGAGGCAAACCAACTACTATATGGAGCCAGGCGACTACTCGTTCGAGGAGTTGATAGAAGACATAGACTACGGCATATACACGACCGCTAAGGGGGCTAAAGGAGGCCAGGTGGACCCCGGCATGGGAACCTTCACATTCAGCGTAGGAGTCTCGTGGCTAATCGAGAAGGGAAAGCTCTCTAAGCCCCTCAGGGGGGTCAGCCTCACGGGCCAGATACTAGAGGTCCTATCGAGGATCGACGCCGTAGGGAGGGACTTCGAGGTCGAAACCAGCGTATTCGGTGGTTGTGGAAAGGGAGGACAGCTAGTCCGCGTAGGAACAGGTGGCCCCCACGTCAGGGTTAAGGGTATAGTGGTAGGAGGGAGGTGAAGACAATGCATGTAGACGTGGAAAAGCTACTCTCGCTTGCCAAGAGGCTCGGCGCCTCAGAGGCAGAGATCTACATAGTACGCAGCAAGTCCGTATCCGTGGAAGCCCGGCGTAGCGAGCTGGAACAGGCATCAATGGACGAGGTAACGCGTATAGGCGTGAGGACAGCGATCGGCAAGAAAGTAGGAGCCGCAGGAGGAGTCGCCGCATCCGAGAGCGACGCGGAGAAAATTATAGAGGAGGCTATAAAGATAGCCAGGACCGCGCCAGAGGACCCCAACTGGCCTGGATTCAACCCAAACGTCGGCGCAGCGCAGTATAAGCTGGATGTCTTCGACGAGCCAACGGCCAGCCTCTCCTCGGAAGACCTAGTAGAGCTACTCCTCGGCCAGTTGAAGATCGTGAAGGCTGAAGAGAACGTGGTCGCCTCCGAGGCTGGAGTAGAAGCCGGTATCGTGGAGGCTACATATACTAACACCGGCGGAGGCATCGTTGAGGGGAGGAGATCGTTCTTCAGCTATGGCATCGAGCTGAAGAAAACGGGATCCGAGGGGGAGGGCACCTTCTACGACTACTTCACCAAGGCAAGGCTAGAGCCGGACCGTGTCGAGACGACTACGCTGAACGCACTCAAGATGGTGTCAGAGGCCGTCAAGGCCAGGCCTATAGAGACTATCAGAGGAGACCTAGTCCTAACACCCGACGAGGCCAGTAGTATAATAGCTACATTGATATCGCCAGCTATCTCAGCGGAACAGGCCCAGAAGGGTAGGAGTCCTCTAAAGGATAGGTTGGGGGTCCAGGTGCTCGATAAGGGGATATCGATTATCGACGACCCCTTCCTACCATGGGAGCCGGGCTCTGCCACGTGGGACGACGAGGGTCACCCCACATCTAGGAAAGCCGTGTTCGAGGACGGCGTCTTCAAAACATTCCTATATGACTACTACGCCGCTTCAAGAGAGGGAAAGAGCTCCACCGGGAACGCGTCGAGGAGGATGCCATGGTCCACTCCGACACCAGCACCCGCAAACCTAGTCGTCAAAGTGAAAGACCGTGTAAGGAGCATTGATGATCTACTAGCCGAGATAGAAACCGGGATACTAGTGGTAAGGACCATCGGCTCGTGGATGTCGAACCCAGTTAACGGCCAGATAAACGCTACGATAAGCTTCGGCTTCCTAGTGTCCAAAGGATCTATAGAGAGGCCCGTAAAGGGCCTAGTCCTAACAGACAACATATACGAGGTGCTCGGACCGAGGTTCGTCAACGCGGGTGGAGAGCCCGAGTGTCGGGGAGGCGTGTGCACATCAGCACTCCACTCAAGGGAGGTCACCTTCTCCGGCAAGGGCTAACGTAAACCACCCTCCCCCCGACATAGACGACACCCCCTCCCCTACGCTTAAGAGCCTCCAAAAGCCTCTTAGCATAGCCACGCGACCCCGTGTATACGCGCTTCCTGTCAACAGGTTTCAAGCCCACGGGACCCTCGACGGCTACTATAGTCACACTGACACCGGCCTGGCTACACATGAGCTTAGCTATCTCCACTAGGTCATTCTCAATCTCCTCGGGTCTTGTAACCGGGAGTTCTAGTAGGGCCTCCTCTGTGCCTCTCTCCCAGTCGAGACCATGTATCACGACTGCATGGCGCCTACGCACTAGATCCTCAACCAGGTTCGAAAGGAGCCCTGTCGCCTCGTTGGGCTTGTATTCGTTCCAGCCGCGTTCCATCATAACCTCTTCCATGGCGTCTATGTCTATCAAGATAATGGTGCCTTGTACCGCGAGTCTATGGGCGGTGGTCGGTGTGAGACTAGGCTCTTCACTCGCCCCAGCGTCCTTGGCTGCTCGCTTCTTCATGCCACCGCCCATATAGGATATATCCTTGTCTCTGCGAGGTTTTATAGTGACGCTCACCATCCCTACCCGGTCAGGGGAATTTATACGCGGAGTCAATACGCCTTTTAAATATCTCGCCGTCACAGTTTAAAAGGAGGTGCCGGTATTGAGCGAGAAGGTAAGAGGAGAAGCTCTTCCTAAACCAGAATCCAAGATCGAGAACATAGTCGCCACGGTGATCCTAGACCAGAACCTCGATCTAAACCTAATAGAAGCCCGTATACCAGACGTAGACTACAATCCAGACACCTTCCCAGGCCTAGTCTATAGGCTAGGCACTCCAAAAGTGACGGCTCTTATATTCAAGTCGGGTAAAATGGTTGTGACGGGGGCCAAGAGCATATCGGAGCTCGTGCTAGCCGTCAAGAAGATCATCAAGAGCCTCAGAGACTCGGGGATAGAGATCGTCGGGAAGCCCAGGCTCCAGATACAGAACATAGTGGCCAGCGCGAACCTACACGTCTACATTGATCTCGACAAGGCCGCATTCGTCCTCGAAAGAAGCATGTACGAGCCCGAACAGTTCCCAGGCCTAATCTACAGGATGAACGACCCCAGAGTCGTACTGTTGATATTCAGTAGTGGAAAGATGGTCATAACCGGTGCTAAGAAGGAGGAAGACGTGAAGCGTGCAGTCGAGAACATATACAAGACCCTGAAGGAGGCTGGATGCATACTGGGGCCAGCCGATTAGACCCCAAAGCTTTATCCATGGAGACTCCTTAACAATAGATACAGGCCGCAACGAGACACGCTACGGTCCCAATGAACTATAGGCCGGGAATACCGAGCCGTGGGAGTGCAATGAGGAGCAGTGCTGAGCGCTGAGGGACCCGCTAGGCCAGAAAGAGCTCCTCCAACAGTGACAGCCTTACAAGGGGCATGAGACCAGTCTCCTCATCGACAATAACGGGCACCGCGTCTTTCACAACACCCCTTTCCCTTATAACCGGGCTGAGATACGAGGATCTATCCGTTGAGACGACATTACCGACCTGATAGCTTCCGGACGGAGGCAGTACCAGCGCCTGGCCCCCGCCCTCCAAGGGCACCATTAGGAAGACCGGGAACTTAGATCTACCCCCGCCAACCGATACTGTTATCGCTGGATGCTCGTGGCCCATTATGACTAGCTCGTAGTCCTGGTCGATCCTCTTATGGCCGTGGGCTACGATTACCCCCCTACCCAGGTCCAGTAGGGGCTCGACGACTTCGACACCGAGGGGCGCCAGCACGTTCTTAACATAATTATCGTGATTGCCCCTGACGACCACCAGCTCCCTGAAGCCAAGGCTCTCAACACTCCTAACGAACTTGACGAGCTCTATACGCTCCTGCCTAGTCAGGGTATGGAAGGCGTGCTTCATATCCCCGGCCACGGCGAGCCGGGCCCCGGGCTTAACCGTTGAGAGGCTTTCGAGTAGGCGTATGGCGTTCCTCAACTGCACGCGCGGTAAGAACACCCCGGTAGAAGCCATAGCCTCTTCGAAGCCCAGGTGTAAATCAGCAATCACGAACATGTCTAGCCACTCGACGTATACTGCAGGGTAGCCTCTAACCAGCAAGACCCCCTTCTCGCCAGCACCACCTAGCCTCTCCAAACCACTATCCAGCAAAACAAACCCCAGGGTAACTCCATTGTATCCTAGAGGGTAATTATCTAGTGGATATGGAGGGGCTAGGAGCCCTAGTCTACTGTGGCGGGCCCGCCGGGATTTGAACCCGGGACCTACGGGTGTCTCCCCCACTAGTGAGGGAGGGACCCCCTCCACTGCTAAGAGCCCGCCGCTCTACCAGGCTGAGCTACGGGCCCATCCGCCAGTCTCGTCTAACCCGTTGTTATTGGCTATAAAGGTTTCCATCTGCGGGCTGGCGCATAGGCTACCGCCACCTAAACCCCCCATATATCTAGGCCCTCTACAGACAACACGGGGAAGGGTTTGATTGGAGCCGGGGAGGCTGGAAGGCAGTCCGGTGTCGGCTAGGTTCCTCGTGGACCTAAGCAGGGCTATACTAGCCTCGGAGGCCAATAGGAGGCCGACTATATTCAAGTGGTGGGGGAGGAGGCCTAGGATACTAGTGAGGGGCTTCCTGGCTCTGCTAGCTGGGGTAGACGAGGAAACGGCTATAGAGGCGGCCAGGGGGAGCCCGGAGGCCGTTGGAGTAGTCCGGAAAAGGGCTCTGGGCACGAAGCTGATAGATCCCTTCTCGGGCTCGGGCCTCATACCGCTCGAAGCTGCTCGCCTGGGATACGAGGCCGTTGGACAGGATGTGAACCCGTATGCGGTTGCCATTAGCAGGGCCCTATCCGACCTGTGCACGGGCGGTTGCATGGCCAAAACAGCCTGCTTGAAGCGAGCCCTAGAACAGGCCTGGCCCGCGATAAGGGGCCTCTGGTGCAATGGGGTAGAGTGCATTATACATGCATTACTCGCCAGGTGCCCCCCCTGTACTGCTCCTAGGTGGGTTTCGAGCAAGAGAAGGGGGTCTAGACCGGTTAAGGCACTGGTTATAGGTGATGACGGCGGCCTCTACTGGACTAACCCCTCAGACCTCTCGCCCGATGACCCAGTAATCAGCCTCCCTCCGAGCCTTCCCCGAGAGGCCGAGGACTATATTGTATATGCGATCGAGGTCCTAGGCCCCGGTAAGAGGAGAAGGTGGATATCGCTCATCGGCTCCTCGACAGAGGCATTGAGGTGGAGGAGATACCTGGAAGAGACTAGTAAGATCGCCGAGAGGATCTCTAATTCCATAGGGGGTGTGCGGATCCCGCTCATGGAAGAGACCCGCAGGCTATACAGGCGTAACAGGATGACAACCGACAGGCTATACACGTGGAGGCAGAACGCCACCTACCGCTACTTCCTAAACAGGGCCTCCACCTGTACCAGGGAAGCCGAGCTGCTGGTGGCGACAGCCTCGCTCTCCACAAGCCTCCTGGCACTCTACTACCAGCCCATGGCCAAGGTCAACCCAGGCATGGTAGTCAAAAGCTATTGGGTCCCACGTAACCCCGTCGAGCTCAACCCATTCTCCCACGACAGAATGCCGTATCCCCCAGGGGGAGATCCACGCCCCGTGGGTAGGGGGACTTTCATATCACTCCTAAACTCCTATACATCCTCCTGTGGAGCCGGTGACGAGTGCAGCGAGCCGCCCTCGTTCTTCGAAGGCGACTCAAGGGTGAGGCAGCCCGGGCACGGCTACCACATAGTGGCGACCGACCCCCCATATCCCGGCCTCCACACGTATAGGGATATGAGCCTCTTCTACGCCCACGCCAGGCACCTAGCGGGCGAGGAGGCATCGCTGGACTGGTCTGAGATAGACACGAGGGACCACGAATCCTATAGGAGGGGCGTGGTGGGGTCCCTCAGGATATCGCTCTCCCAGAGCTCCGATAACGCGGTCCTCCTCCTCTTCATCTCAAGCCCCTCGGTAGAGGGTCTATCGCTCATAGCGGATATCCTGTCTGAGATAGAAGACGCGGGAGCCGGGATAATATCGGTACTACCAGTCGTTGGAGAGGCTAGAGGCGTCTTCGGCAGGGCCATGAGCAAGCTCGTCTACGTGGTCCTAGCCAGGAAGGGCTCCAAGACCTCGGGCGAAGCACTAGAACCCCTCAAATGGACGTGGAGGATCGTCAGGTCAACCGGGCTATCAGAGAGGGAGGCCGAGTATGGGACAAGGCTCTCCAGGATATTCCAGGAACTGCTATCAGTCAAGCTAAGGATTAGCTGACCCGAGGGACCCTATCCACTCAAAGAAGCGCTCAGGCTCAATAATATCAACCCCCTCAGCCGGGTCGACGACCTCGGTCACGGCAGGGGAGGGTCCCTCAACGCCACAGTTACGAGCCGCAATCCCCGCGACCCCGAGCGCAGCGGTATCCGGGTCAATAGTCCTCTCCACGTTACGTCCCAAGTAGGAGGCAGTTAGAGAGACGAGCCCATGGAGCCTGGATAACCCTCCAGTAACCACCACTCTAACCCTGCCTGGGCTGGCCGGCGAGAGCAGTCTTACCTGGAAAGCTATCGAGGCCGCTATAGAGTGGGCCACACCCTTGGCGATGTCTCTCAGCGTGTGGTGGGGCTCGATCCCGAGCACTCCGGCTAGGCCACTAGTCCTCCTGGGGTAGCGTAGCCCCCAGAAGAAGGGTAGTACCACGGGTGGTCTCCCGGCTTCACGGGATACCTCGTCTAGGATGTTGTAGCTCCCTCTGAAGAAGTTGTCTATGAACCATTCAACTGCCCTGCCAAGCCCGGTTATATAGCCTTCGAGGCCATAGATGGATGAGGCCCTGTCCCTATATATGACTAGGGGGACAAGGCCCCTGCCAGGCGACAACTCTAGCCGAGGCCCGGTTACCAGCGAGGCGAACAACCCGCTCCCCATCCCGACCCTGACGCATCCTGGCTCCAGGCACCCAGTGCCATGGTTAGTAGCCTGCTGATCGCCAATCACAACCCCCAGGGTGAATCCGCCAGCTTCCACGACCTCGTCGTGGTATAGCGTGTCGGGGATAGGGATCCTGGGCAGGCCGAGTAACCTGGCCACCAGCCAGAGAGGCCTCAAGTCTCTAGGATGCACAATACCCATCAACGCTTTATTCGACGGATCACTCTTGTAGCCACCAGTCAATGCCTCTACAAGGTAAGCGTCGATATTCCAGGCACGGAACCTCCCACTGGCTAGTCCCTCACGGAGATCCCTCCTCTCGCCCAGTAGGATGCGGAGCTTGACCATAGGGGACTCCGGCGAGAGAGTAGAGCCTAGTACCGGGAGCCTAGAAGCCGCTCTAGCCCTCAGGGGCAGGGTCCTGTAGAGTTCGAGGCTCCTCCTATCCATCCAGGTAACCACGTTAGTGACCTTACCGCCGCCTGCACGCCACACGACGACGCTACCCCGGTAGGTGGAGAGGCCTACACACCGGGCCCCAAGCCCCCTGGCAACGTCGAGTGCTTCGAGGACCCTAGCCCTAACAAGCTCTGGATCCTGCTCAACCACTCCCCCGCTCCTGAGGAACTCGTTAGCCCAGGACCTCCTCTCAACGAGCTCGTCTCCACGGTAGACGTCTAGCTTGATCCTGCTCGTACCGACATCTATCCCGGCCACCGCAGCGGGCATACAGCATCCCAGCTCCTAGAAGTAATCTCTCAAGCCGCTACTCTTCCACCTCTCAATCACTTCCCTCCGAGACACGTCGTCTTCACCGGGCAATGGCGGCCTTACTAGGTCGCTTCCGAGCAGGCCCTCGAAGGCCAGGATAGCCTTTATTCCTCCCTGGACGCTTCTAGCCGGTTCTAGGACCCAGTCCAGCTTGAGGAGGAGTCTGTGGAGTTTCATCGCCTCGCGCAGCCTCCCGTCAACTAGAGCCTCTACAAGGGCAGTGTGTAGCTTTGGGGTCAAGTTCGACCCGGCCACGATGCCGCCATCTCCCCCAGATAAGATATTATAGGCTAGGAGCTGGTCGAAGCCCGAGTACACGTGGAAGCCGCTGTAGGCCTTCTTCGCCTCTTCTATGAGGCGTGCCTGGTACTTTACATCGGCTACTGTAGCCTTGACCCCTATGATGTTATCTTCCTCCGCAAGAGAAATTACAAGGTCTACGGGTATGTGGATCCCGGTGTGGGAGGGTATGTTGTACACGAGTATAGGCGTCTCTAGGTTCCTTGAGAGCCACCTGTAGAAGCCCTCGATCGCGTACACTGGAGCCGGATAATAGTAAGGTGGCGGTATCACGAGGACGTCTGCACCAGCCGATCCAAGCTCGCTAGCCTCCTGGAGCACCAGGTACGGGTTGGGCCATCCAGACCCTGCCAGCAACGGCACCCGCTCTCCAACACCCTTTCTAGCAGCCGCCAAGAGCCTCTTCTTCTCCTCCGGCATTAACAGCGGCATCTCGCCAGTGGTGCCTGCTATGAACACGCCTACTCCTTCCCTGGCAAGGCGTGACGCTAGAGCCTCGGCTCCGTGCGTGTCGATCGTGAGGTCTTCGTTGTAGGGAGTTACCATCGGCGCTATAATCCTAGTCAGCTCATGACCCCGCAATCAGCTCCACCAACCCTCAAGTGTAGACCCTTGAGTTTAAGGGCGTGTGGAATATCCCCTAGCCTCTTTGTACAGCATCATCTTCTGGGCTAGCTCCGGCAAGTTATCGACTGTGGAGCCCGGGGGCTGGCCTTCGAGGTCCATGAAGGCCCTAGCTATGTTTAGGACTATCCTCTCCCCCTCGCTCCAATCCGATATAGGGCCGTTTCCAATCCTCTTGGCAACCTCTAGAGGGTCTCTCACGCCGAGCCTATAGAAGTGGGATGTCCCTTCCATAACGTGTCGGAGGTAGGCGATGAGCGTCTCTAACACGTCCTCGCCGGCAAGCGGTCCGTGGCCTCCGACGATCGTGTATCCCCGATACTCTCGCCTCAGCGCTTCAAGGGCGTTGATCCACTCCTTCACACTCCCATCGATGGCTAGCGGCGTTACCTTGTTGAACACCAGGTCCCCAGCGAATACTATGTTGCTCCGCGACAACTCTACCACTATGTCCCCTATCGTATGCGCTGGCCCCATATGCCTCACAATCAACCTGCCCCTAGGCGTGTTCACGACAACCCTGTCGCCCACGGCGATGTTCGGTATAGTGTACTTGGACCCAGTGAAGTCTAGCTGGGGGAAGAAGGGCTTGTAGATGTCTGGGGCCACGTCCTTCAGAGCTTCCACTAGGCTTGCCGCCTGCTCGTGCATGATGGATATCGCCTCAAAGACGTGGTTCCCCCATGCATGGTCTCCGTGGTGGTGCGTGTTAATCACGAGGCCCGGCCTAGGGAGCCCTAGCTCCTCAATGATGCTTCTCACGGCCTTGGCCCTGGGCTCGTTATACTGGGTGTCCACCACTATCGTGTAGTCTCCCGCGTCGATTAGCCCAGTATTGCTCCGGAACCATCCACCATCAACATCTATCAGGGCGTAAACCCCTGTATCTAGTTCCTCGACCCTGCACCATTCACACCCAGGCACTTCATGCACCCCCGTCGAGCTCCTCATGCCAGGCTAGCCTGTGGTCCCGAGTAGGGTTTCCTTGATCCACTCGGCCTCTAGCCCAGCTATTTCTTGGATGAGCGGTGGCTTGTAGATGTCGAAGTGGCCTGCATCGTATGATTTTACGTCCACTTTGCCCGGTATCTTCTCTATAACCTCCCTAGCTAGGCTTGGCGGCGTGGTCTTATCCCTCTCGGCCAGTATGACGAGGAAGGGCTTGTTTATGAGATGCGCGTAGTCGCCGGGGTTATATGCTAGTACGCGCTCTATGCTGTCAAGGGTCACCCTGTTCTCGAACCATGGAATCTTCCCGGCGATCTCACTGTAGTATTCGTAGGCCTCCGTCGTCATTATGACTGAGGGTCCCTCCCTGGATACGATTGGTATATATGCTGGCTCGCCCCTACAGCAGGGCTTCCTGCCCTGCTCGGCTAGAAGCATCACGGGCTCCAGGCTCCCAAAGTAGGTCAAAGCGGTCTTGTAGCTGTATACGTTCGGCACTTGTGCTATCCCGCACTTGACCCCGGGCTGGGGGAACGCCAGTAGCGTGAACACGTGTCCCCCCGAGAAGCTCGTCCCCCAGACACACATGCTGTTCCCGTCTATGAAGTCTAGGTCCTGCATGTAGGACACCGCGCATCTATAGTCTGCCACCTGATCCTCCGGGTAGAGCGCCTGTCTAGGCTCTCCTTGGCTCCTCCCGAACCTCCTGTAGTCGAAGGCCAGAACCGCTATGCCCTTCTCAGCGAACACGGGTCCATAATCGTCTGAGTGGGCCTCTTTAACCATGCCGAAACCCATACCCATTACCAGGCCCGGAAAGGGTCCCTCCCCGGCGGGCTTGTAGAGGATCCCATGGCAGTCCACGCCACTACACGGGAACCATACCTCAAGCTTCTCATAACCGGTCAAGGGCCTTCACTGTTTGGTGGATAGTGTGTTTTATGTGGGATAAAATCCTATGTCTCCAGGGGCCTCTAGGGCTCCACCCGCTCCTTTAGCCGTCTCAGCCTCTCCTCTACGCGTTCGAGCTCTTCCTCTAGGAATCTCTTGTAGCTCTCCAATGCCTGTATCTCGGTTTCCCTGGGGATCGGTGGGTAGGCCGGTATCACCGTTGGTGGGGGAGCTATAGCTTTGCTGGCCCACAGGGAGGAGAGCATCCACATGTACCAGTATCTACAGAAGCCACGGGGCCAGGGCCTTCTCCAAGCTCGCCAAGCCATGTCCTAGCACCCCATTTATTCTCATGGCTTCCAGAGGATTTATCTTGGGGCTCTTTCCCGGGGAGCCTGTTCACTGTTCTTGCAATGGCTTCCTACCGGTGATAATGTGTGTCTGTTAATGTTGTTTTGCGTAGATTAGATTAAGTACCTCTTCCCCGGGTACATGGGTCTGGTATGGGGGTTTAGAGGGGTTTGACGCTTCCAAAGGCTACGGTGAAGTTCGTCGAGGCCTGGTACGCCCTTGGCCATATCCGGGACGACAGTGTCGTGGCTATATCCGGTTTCAACATGCCGTTAACCCCGGAGTACCTTATCCAGGGGCTCTATCATCTCTACAGGACCACTGGCCATCCTAGGAACCTATTCATTGTGTCCGACACCTTTCCGGGCACGCCTGGGAGGGGTCTAGACTGGGTCGCGGAGAAGCTGTACAGGGATGAGGGAGAGCACCAGGAGTTCATTAGAGGCATGCTAGTCGCATACTATGGATGGAGCAAGTGGCTACAGCTTATGGCAGAGAAGAATCTCTTCGAAGCCTATACATGGCCTATATGTGTTCTAGCCAGTTGGTTCAGGGATGTGGCCTCGGGAAAGCCAGGCACCATATCCAGGGTTGGCCTTGGAACCTTCATTGACCCCCGGTTTGATGGCGGGGCCCTCAACGACTTGGCCAAAGAGAGGATGACCGCTAGGACCGAAGTCATAGTCGTTGACGACGAGGAATATCTTATGTACAAGGCGCCGCTACCCACGGTAGCATTAATCCGGGGTAGTAGGGCTGACGAGCAAGGGAATATCAGCCTAGACGAGGAGGGAGTGGTGGGCCCAGTACTGCAGATAGCCCAGTCTGCCAAGGCCAAGGGCCGCCGGGGCATAGTCATCGCACAGATACTATACCCGGTTAGGAGCGGCACCATAGAGCCGAAGAAAGTCGTGGTCCCAGGACCCATAGTCGACTATATAGTCCGGGCTCCCCCCGAGAGGCACTGGCAGAGCGCCTCTATCCCGTACGATCCCAGGATAAGCGGCCAGGTATCAGTTCCCATGGAGTACCTGGACGTCAGGCCCGAACCCCTCTCCGCCAAGAAGGTCATAGCCAGGCGAGTACTCCTGGAGATGGTCGAACTCGTGAAGAAACGCGGCTCGTACATAGTTGTGAATCTAGGGGTGGGGATTCCGAGCCTGGTTAGCACGCTAGCCGCCGAGGAGAATATATCCGACCTAATCATCCCGACGGTCGAGTCCGGGCCCTGGGGCGGTATACCGCTACACGGCCAGGACTTCGGAGTGGCCATTAGCCCCAGGGCGATAATCCCGTTAAGCGAGCAATTCGTCTTCTACGAGGGAGGAATCATAGATGCAGCCAGCCTAGGATTCCTACAGGTGAACCAACAGGGACACGTAAATGCAAGCATATTGCCGGGTAGGCTAACCGGTCCAGGCGGGTTCCCATGCATAAGCATGGGCGCCCCCAGAATATACTTCGCGGGGCGCTTTACCGCTGGCAAGCAGAATATACAAGTCGGAGAGGACGGTTTGAAGATAATAGAGGACGGCCCCATTAGCAAATTCGTCAAAAAACTCTACAAGACCCTCTACTGTCCCTGTGAGGCCGTCGAACAGGGCAGGGAACACCTCTACATTACGGAGAGAGCGGTGTTCAAGCTAACCCACAAGGGACTGGAGCTTGTAGAGGTAGCCCCAGGAGTCGACTTGGAGAGGGATGTAATTGGGAGAATGGAGTTCGAGCCAGTCATATCAAAGGATTTGAGGTATATGGATAGAAGGATATTCAGCAAGGGTAGAATGGGCATAGAAAGGGAGGTCAGGGAGAGCCTCAAGGCCTAGTCGCTCAACCAGAACTCATAGCCACTCCTCCTTAACTCGTCGATTATCAGCTTAATAGCGTCCCTGCCTGGGACCTCGACTGTTATAGAGACTAGGGCAGACCAAGCCGGTATATTCTGGCTCGTCCTATCATGGAAGATCCCTATAACGTTCCCGCGATGCGATGCAATGACTTCGAGGACTGTCTTCAACTGGCCCGGAGCGTCTGGCACGAAACCAGTTATCTTGGCTAGCCTGCCAGCCTTGGCCAAGCCCCTCAGGGTTATCCTGTATATGTGGGTCAAGTCGATGTTACCACCGCTCACAACTGCTATTGACTTCCTATTCCTCACAGCGGGGATCTTCCCATGTATCATCGCTGCTAGAGCGGCGGCTCCAGCACCCTCTGCTAGGACCTTGCCCCGCTCCAGGAGAAGGTATATGGTGTGGGCTAGCTCGTCCTCCTCGACTAGGGTCACCCCGTCCACGGCCTCCCGTATAATCTGGAAGGTTATTGTCCCGAGCCTCTTCACTACCAAACCGTCGGCTATCGTAGGCTTGGGCTCTATGGTGACTGGCCTGCCCTCCTTTAGCGAGTAGAGGGTTTTAGGCGCCGCGGACGGCTCGACTCCGTAAACGCTGATATCGCGCTTGTATGTCTTTAGGACGGATGCGAGCCCTGAGATTAGTCCGCCTCCCCCTATAGGAGCTACCACGGCTTCGAAATCGTCCATCTGTTCTAGGAGTTCGAGGGCTATGGTCCCTTGGCCCGCTATTATGTCGGGATCGTCGAATGCATGGATTAGGGCGTATCCCTTCTCTTCGGCTATCTTCTTGGCGACCTTAAGCGTCTCGTCATAGACGCGCCCAGCTAGTATTACCTCCGCTCCATAGTTCTTGGTTGCCTCTATCTTGGATATACTCGCCCCCTCTGGCATGACAATTATGGTTTTGAGGTTGAATATGCGCCCCGCGTATGCGACTCCCTGTGCATGGTTGCCGGCGCTAGCCGCTACAACTCCGTTGTACTCGTCTTTTATCTTGTAAACCTTGTAGAGTGCTCCTCTTGCTTTGAAAGCGCCAGTCTTCTGTAGGTTCTCGTATTTCAAGAGTACCCTTGCTTCGGCCATTTTAGAGAATGTGGTCGATTCTTCGAGGGGGGTCACGTGTATATACTCTCTTATTACCTCGCTGGCCTCTCTACTGCGCCTGGCGATATCGTGTATTAGCCCGGTAGCGTCTCCCAATTCTCGCCTACCTCAGCAGACGTATGCTATGGCTTCTATCTCTAGGTCGGAGTCCAGGGGTAGGTCCTTCACTCCTACGACTACCCTAGCGGGTTTCACCCCTGTAAAGTACTCGGAGTATATCTTGTTGAACTCGGGGAATCTCGTAATGTCGCGGAGATATACGGTGACCTTTACCACGTTATCTAGCGAGGCCCCGGAAGCCTCTACTATCGCCTTAAGGTTATCTAGAACCCTATGCACGGCTCTCTGGAAGTCTTCCTTGATCAACTCTCCCGTCGAGGGGTCGATGGGGATCTGGCCAGATATGAATATGAAGCACCCGGCTTTCACCGCTTGGCTATAAGGTCCAACGGGCCTGGGAGCCTTGTCGGTGAAGATACCCTCTATTCTACTGTTCTCCTCCAAGGAGGATGCCACCTATGATGTCTACTATTGGTGTTTATAGGTCATAAACCCTATGGTTGAAGGCCTGTTTCCTAATTATCCCTGAATACTAGGTGTTTATGCGAGTTTCGAGGAGAACTCTCTGACTAAATCATCACCCTTCTTCTTTATCTCATTCACGAATTCATTGTACTTCTTCTCAAGCTTCTCCTCGGCTCTTTCTAGGGTCTTCTTCGACTCTGCAGCTAGCTTCTGGCTCAGCTTATCCAATACCTCCTTCGGGAGCTCCATTCCTTTATCCACCCCCTGCTCGTCTTGGCGGCTTCCTAAAATAAATCTCTTAGGAACTCCAGGTAGGATCGGAGTGGAGTCGTGGACGCGTTAGCTCGTGTCGAGCAGGGGAGGGTGGTTATATCGGAGTGTGTCAGTACGCGTTTCTGTAATCAATTGAGGAGTGCTGGCGCCTTACGCGGTGATAACGAGGTTAATGTTCTTGAAGCAGCGTATCAGTTGGTGCGTGGTAGGCTAGAGGTGCAGGGTTATGGGCAGGGTTGGCTTGGTGGTCTTAGGCTTGTCTCGGATCTTATAGGGGATATTGATTACTTCATTGTTTATTATGATTTGAGGCGTCGAGGTAGGAGGGTTCGCCAGGGAGTTAGGCCGAGGACGTTGATAGTCTCGCGGGGCGGGGCTAGAGACTATGAGGTGCTGGTGTTGAGCGAGGGGACCCCGACGTCCTTCGGTTATTTGTCCGAGTGGAGCCGGTTGTCTGTTAGAGACGGGTTTATTCCTGTTGTGGCGATCGTTGACGGCTATGGGATTGTGGCTTATTACGAGGCTAGGAGTGTATCTACGCTAACATAAACTACATTCTAGATACTATTATACATAATATAAATGATATAGCTGATGGTATTAGCGAGGGAATCCTACCTCTCCACAGTATTGTTGCCGGTATTGGCGTTAGTGGCGATAGGGCCACTATACTCTTCTCCAAGACCTCAACTAGGCTGGCATCAACGCCAAACTGCTGTGCGCCCGACGCCAGCCCCCCTATAGCCTTTACAATATAGACTGCCACGGCGGAAACCACAGTCGCTATAGCGGCCATCACGAGGCCTTGACCGCGTACAGACGCTACCGCTTCTCTCGCTTCCTCTATTATCCTTAAAATGTTGGAAACAGCTTCGCCGATGCCTAGCTTGCCGGCATATGCAAGCGCGGATAACAGGGCTCCTATAGCCCTCGTAGCCACGGGTTTGGCCTTGGCTAGGTCTTCCTCTATGAATCTACCGTATCTAGCGCTAACCGCGACTTCTCTGAGCACGTTTATAGCCGTCCTTTCCACCTCCTTGTATCTAGTGTACACTAGTTCGAGTAGGGTTAAGCCTGCTAGGAGTATTACGAGGGCTGGTATGGCTCCCGCGAGGTAGTATGATAGGCCTGATGCTAGTGCTGTGGTAAGGGCTAGGGTGATGTATTGGAGACCGAGCTCTAGGTCTCCTATTCCAGGCCTCATGAGGGTCAGTATTATGGTGGCTAGTGGAGAGAGGATCGCTGGTATGAGGACTACTCCCGGGGTCACGCCTGAGGACAATATGCTTAAGGGGGCTATAGCTACAATCGCTATTACAAACGCCACAAGTGCTTCTATAATCCCTCTCCCAAGCTCGACATAGGATCTCCACTGGCTCCGGGTTTCAGACACGGCTTTTTCCAGGAGTTTTAATGTAGCTTGACTCCTCGGAGAGCCGAGCTCGTGAGAGTGTATATAGTCGGTTATTATATCGCGGAGGCTCCTGGAGGGCGTGGTTTCAGAGAGCCTCTTCAGAGAGGATATAGGATCTAGGCCCGAGTTGTTGAAGAATCTCAAGCGTTCGGCCTCCCAACGGAACCATGGAAAATATCTTGGCGGTGCATTGGCCAGTACATCAGCCAAATACTTTGGTCCTGCCGAGTAGGGTAATGCGTATGCTAGAAGCGATGGTATCTCTCTGTCTATGCCTGTAGCTAGAGCGAGCTTCCACAGCCTAGGCATTGTATATATAAAAATTATTAATAATATAGGTACTAGTGGTAGTATGAGGTTGAAAGGATAGCTGACCACGAAAGATATAGGCGACGCAGCCGATATCGCCATCGACGCTACTAGTAGATACCTGGTAGTATAGCGTAGCCTAGTAGTCATAGTCGGGCCGAACTCCTCGACACTTACACGGTCTCTCGCAACACTTTCGATACCTCTCTTGATAATATTAATTATACCAGCTATCAAGAGGTAACACCATACTTCTCCGCATAGAACTTGGCCAAGCTCGCCATGAAGGTTTCCCGGGGCAGGTTAATGCGTTCCTCAAGGAATCTAGCCCTTTCATCGAGCTCCGCCTCTAGAGAACCAGAAGGTAGGCCTAGGTTGATCCACGCGTTCCTCAGAGCTTCACTCCTCTCCACCACCTCAGAGGCCTTATCGGGCAGTATCTTATCGATACTGGGATTCCACTCGAACACAGGGGTTAGTTCGTCGTCTTGGATCTCGACTATACTAGTTACACGTCTCAGGAAGCCTCCCCCTAAGACTGGGATTCTACGTACATGGACGAACGACGTTATTATCTTAAGGAACAAGGGCGGCAGATTAATTGGATCCAGTCTAAGTCTCAATATCGCAGCCTCCGCTGAATCGGCGTGGAATGTCGTTATACTACCGTGGCCGCTAGCGGCTGCCTGAGCCAGTAGCCTTGCCTCCCGCCCTCTGACCTCACCCACTATGACGTGATCCGCTCTCCTCCGCAGGGCGAATCTAAGCAGATCCTCTAAGCCGATATCTTCGATCTCTTCACCTGGTATCCGGGGCCTCGTCACAAGAGAATCCCAGTGTCTGTGGTAGAGTCGTATCTCGGGTGTATCCTCGATAGTCACAATTCTATGATGTGGTGGTATCAGCCCGGATAGTGCCTGTAGCAACGTCGTCTTGCCAGCCCCCATGCCTCCTATTATCATTATGAAGCTGTGCGCTTCTATTAGGATCCAGAGGTAGGCTGCGGCTAGTGGGGTTATGACTCGCGTGGCTAATAGGTCGACTATTGTTAGGGGCTTGTCGGGATACTTCCTCAGCACTATGGTTGTGCCGTGCCTCGTTATTTCCCTGCCTATGGTAACAGCGATCCTATGCCCGTCTGTGGTTATGCCTTCCGCGTATGGTGTTGCTAGGCTTACGATTCTCCCCGCTTTCCTAGCTAATTGTATTGCTATAGAGTCAAGGTCTGCCTCGCCCAGCGTTAGGTCGACGTCAATCCAGTAACCCGGTATAAGTCTATGGATTACGCTGACATGTCTTCCAGGACCATCGACTGCTATCTCCTCTATGTTATCGTCGATTACCAGCGGATATAGCTTCCCGTAGCCACTGGTCTTCTTCCTAGCATAGTAGGTTTCCACCTCGTTTGCTGGCTCCTCCAAGCCAGCTATTATCTCGGCTATTCTATCAGCAGGGGGTTCTTTAGGCTCAACTATTTTGAGGCGTGGAAAACCCTCGTCATCGCTATATACATAGTACTCTACGGGGCCGTGGCGGTAGTGTATTCTGAGGCTGGAAGGGGGGATCGCGATTGCATCCTCTCCTAGGGGTTCACGTGGCGGTGAATGTTTCGAGGAAACCTGGCTTCTACTTATTTTTTGAAAAAATTTTTGGAGGGGGTTCAATTGCTACCCCCTACTTGTTTATGGGAACCGGCTCTGAGCGATGAGTTTCGCCGTCGGCCTTGTAGATAACGTATACGAAAGCCGGGTTCTTGGTGGTCTTCATGAGCACAGTGGTCTTGTCGCCGGGCTCAATGGGTATGTTTATGGTGGTCGATCCTAGTGGTGTCGCCGGGATACTGTTCCCGTCCGAGTCTAATAGGAACACGCCTGTAAGGGTTATCGGGTAACTGTACTGGTTTGTGACTGAGACTTTCACAATCGTCGCGTTCTCGTTGAGCACGATGGCGTTAGCGGTCACCATGACGTCTTGTGAGAGTGTCTTCACGTTGGATAGACTGCTCTGGAAGTATTGGTAGACTAGCACTCCTCCTAGTACGGTGGCACTTATCAGCAACACAGACGCTATCAGGGGTGAGAGTCCCCTCCTCTTCCTACTCATGCCCCTTCTCATGGCGCTTCATCGATTAGTCTAGAATGGCTTGAGGGGGTGATTGGTGTTTGATCATTTAATTATTTATAAACCCATAGACTCTGCAGGGGTGCCAGCCCGATGGAGCCCATCGAGGATGTCAAGGTCGAGCCAGGGGCTAGCGTCAGGGACCTCTTAGAATGGTACTCTCGCATACACGGATTTATGGCTGGTCACATAGTGGAGGCTGTCAACATACTAAAGGAGGGTTTAGAGAATTCCGGTCTACGTATACTCACGTTTACGGCGAACCTGGTCTCGACAGGGCTACGCGGTATATTCGCCCAGTTAATTAGAAACGGAATCTTCAATGTTGTTTTCACCACTGCAGGAACCCTAGACCACGACATAGCTAGGAGTAGAAGAGACTATTACAAGGGCTATTTCGAGGCCGACGACTCCCTCTTAGCAAAGAAGGGGGTGCACAGGCTTGGAAACATCTTCATACCTGTAGAGAACTATGGACCCGTGGTAGAGGAATTCGTCAGAGAGCTAGTTGCGAGAGCTAGAAGCCTAAGGGAACAATGGAGTCTCTACGAGCTACTTGATCTGGCCGGCCAGATGATAGATGACGATAATAGTATCTTGAAAGCAGCCCATGAGAGCAAGGCCAAGGTATTCGTGCCCGGCTGGCCAGATGGTGCCTTCGGCACGGCATTATTCATGGAGAAGCAAGCGGGCAGGGGGATTCAAGTGGATTATATGCTAGACATGAAGACGCTCTCGGACCTATTCTTTCCGGGTAAAGGAAAGGCTACAGCACTGATAATAGGTGGGGGAATCAGTAAACACCACGCTATATGGTGGAGTCAATTCAGGGGAGGCTTAGACTACGTAGTCTATATCACAACTGCCCCGGAATACGATGGGAGCCTGAGCGGTGCCCGGCCGAGGGAGGCAGTATCTTGGGGAAAGCTGAAACCGGATGCCAAGAAGACAGTGGTATATGCGGATGCGACGATAGTACTCCCGATACTAGCCTCGGCCTTGATAGAGTCTACATGAATATCAGCAAGCTACTCCCCTCATACACACGGAAGGAGAAGGCAACGATACTAGGACTCGACCCATCGCCAAGCGGTACAACCGGATACTTCCGCCTAGAGTTAGAGGATAGTAGAATTGTGCGATGCACGCATGGAGTAGGCCAGCTATACGATGTGTTATCAGGCCCCGGCCCTCCTACACTAGTAGTAATTGACGCACCCCTAGCCCTCCCCTACAAGGGATTTAGAAGGGTCGAGCGTAAAGCAATCAAAACCCTGGGAGTGCGGCTACTCCCTGGATCCTTAAAGGGGATGAGAGCTCTTACGAGGCTCGGCCTCTCTCTCCTATGGCTTCACGAGGAATCCGCCTCTCTGCCGATAGAGACCCACCCGGGGTCGACGCGATTAATACTCGACTTGTCCCTTGAGATCCCTAAATCTGATACTAATGACGCGTTTATAGCTGCCGTGACGGGCTACTGCCTAGCCAATAGTAACTCTATAGTCATTACAGGTGTAGATGGAGTCATGGTTTTCCCTAGAAAAGATTGTAGGAGAGTGTTCGTGGAGTTGTTTAAAAGATGTTTTGATACTACTTTTTGATGCCCCAGAGCTTCTTGATTATTACCTTGAACCCGGCACTGACGCTATCTAACACCTTTGGATGTAGCTGCATTCTAACCCTCTCTGGCGGCGGGTAGTCCTGGCTCAGGTCTAGTGCTGTTGCTAGGGCGTGTGTGAGGAGCTTATGAGCCCCCTTGTATGGGTCCTGCTTTATGAATCCCTCGAAGTAGGGGATCCACTCCTGCGGCTTCCTACTCCTCCTTATCAGTACGATGAACCCGCCTACGACGGGGCCTATCTCGGGTTTCAGCCTATAGTACTTGTATCTCTTCTCGTCTCCTCCCTCCTCGGTCGTGTACTCGTACTTCTTCAGTACTTCTACCATGGTTTTGAATATCTCTTCAGCCATCCGCCCGCCCATGCGTATCATTGTTGACTCGCGTGTCTGCGGGGTGCTGCTTCTGAACTGTATTACCGGTCCCCTGGCTGTTCTCCTTAGGACTAGCTTCCAGCTCCTGTTCTCAAACATTACTCATTCACCTCTTGGTTGAGCCTCACTATTATATTATCGTGAGATCAAGGGTTTATATATGTCTCGGTTATCGTGGCGGGAGCAAAAACCAAAATATAACATTATATATTTATTTATGGGGGTAATACGTACATACATAAACCAACGCTATCCTTAAGTAGCCTAGTACAGTTATAAGGGAGGCTAAACAAGTTGTTATATGGAAATATAGGTGCAAGCATCTTGCCAGGCCAAAATGGCGGGTCGCTCAAGCGAAAGATCCAGAGGCTCGGAGCCTCATCCCTAATAGTTACCCTACCCAAGGAATGGGCCAGGAGGAACAAGGTAAAGGTAGGGGACATGCTCCATATCTATGATAGTGGAGATAAACTCATCATAACCCCCGAGAACGCCTCCGTGAAAATCAGCCTGGAATTCAACCTGTCCCACTTCAGCGTGGAGAAACACTCCTCCCGTATAACCCTATGCACGTACGTCTTCGGCTTCGACAGTATAAAATTCAAGTCAAGTAAAAATATAAAGGAGCACATAATAGAGCGTCTAAGCAAAATGGAGGATCTACTACCTGGAACGAGGATATCACTGGTAGAGAAACATCTAATAGACATAGACCTCGGCGAGAAGGACCACGACCTCTTAAACCTACTAATGGAGTACGGCAGAAGTATAAGCCGTGTACTAAACAGGCTCTCAGGCTTCCTACAGGGCAAGGTAGACCTAACCAAGGAGGACCTGGACATCGAGTACAGTAACCTCCTAAGCACCAACTACCTACTCCTACGTACCGCAAATAGTTTGAAGTCGATAGACATCCTCGAAGACAAGCAGGCAAGATACATGGTAAGCGCAACCAACCTAATAGGCATCGTGAACGAGTCCGTGTACAAGTTCGGAGTAGACCTCCTGTACATGATAGACCATCTCAGCAAGAACGAAAAGGAGAGGCTAGCGTTCCTACTCCAGGTACTAGAAGTCGCAGTCTCAACAGTGGTCCTCAGCCTCGAACCCCCAAGCGTCAAGAAAGCAGAGGAATCCTACTGGAAGGTCCGGAGCATACTAGACTTGGAGGGGAACCTCAAGGAGGTGATCGAGGAAGACAGCCCAGCCTTCGCATACCTACTAGCAAAAATAATCGATATAGCCAGGATAATCGATATAGCCGAGAACGTAATACTATGCCACGCACTCATAACAAAGTTCAACGAAGCCTAGCCACATCTAAATCCCCACATGAATAGTATCTTTAGACAGGAGGGCGGCAATGCAGTGGAACCCCGATAAAGGAGCCCGCACAGGGGGCTATGAAGGCACTCCGCATCGCGGAGGCCGCCCTCTAATAATACTATACCACCAGGACTTCCTCCTACACGACCCAACCCCCATATACCACCCCGAAAACCCTGAGAGGCTAGCACTAGCCACCGCTTCCCTGAAAGCCGTAGGAGGCATTACATGGAGAGAGCCGGAGCCAGAGGATGCAAAAGAGAGGTACTCGATGGTCCACGACGAACACTACATAAACCTGGTGTACGACGCTGCTGAAAGAGCCTTCGAGCCGGCATGGATCGACGCCGATACATACGTTGTCAAGGGAACCATAACCGCTCTAGAGAGACTAGCCGGCGCTGCCACAGAGACCGTAGAACTCCTCCTAGCTGGCCGAGACGCGTTTATCCTGGGAAGGCCGCCAGGCCACCATGCAGGTAGAAGGGGGAGGGCCCTAGGCGCCCCTACCCTCGGATTCTGCATTTTCAACACGTCCGCACTGGTCTCCAAGATGCTCAGCGAGAAGGGGCGGGTTGCCGTACTGGACTTTGACCTACACCATGGTAACGGGACTCAAGACATCCTATGGAATGATGGCATCGTCCACATAGACATACATCAGGATCCGTCAACCATATACCCTGGAACCGGATTCCCATGGCAGAGCGGTGGCGTCAGGGGCACGAAGATCAATTTAATCGTGCCACCCGGATCAGGGGACGACATCTACCAGGAGGCGGTAACCTACGCGTTCGATCTAATCCGGGATTATGATCCCGACTACCTAGTGGTCTCAGCCGGGTTCGACGCCTACCAGGGGGACTACGCTGGTATGAAGGCAACGAGATACACATACAGTCTAATCGGGGGCCTCGTGGGGCGCCTCGACGCCTCTGTGGCGATAGTCCTGGAGGGTGGGTATGAGGCCGGGTTGAGGGAGGGTCTGCCTGCCTTCGTCGCCGGGGTGACCAGAGGCCATAGTCTTGGGGAGCCGGTAACAGCCTCCGGAAAATGGCAGTGGGAACGATTCCGGTATTGGATGGAGAGGTTGAGGGAGGAACTGGAGGGTCGGCGTGGGTAATACTAACTTTTAAGTAACCTGTACCGATATATTGTAAACCGAGTGGTGTTCGATCTTGGCACACCCGACCTCGATTGGCTCGTTTGATAGATCACTGCTCTATGAAGCAGTTGACAGGGCCCTGGCTGATGGAGCAAGCTATGCAGAGGCCCGCTATCATAGTATAAGGGGGTTCTCCTTCGTCTTAATGAATGGCATGCTGATCGGGACAAGCTACACTGACTCTACAGGCGTGGCGGTTAGGGCATTATACAATGGGGGCCTCGGGTTCTCGTCCACCGACTCCCTCCGGCGGGATCACGTACTAGAGGCTGCTGCTAAAGCGGTTAAGGGCGCCAGGTCTGCCGCGGCGATGGGTGGTAGCAGGATAGGATTATCTGAAGAGAGGCTTGGAAGGGCTAGGTATGAGGCGTCTCAGGTAAAGCCGCTGGATGGCATTGAGGACTGGGACAAGATAAGCGTCATACAGGAGATATACAAGTCGATAAACCTGGACATCGGGGTTGAGGTCAAGAACGTGCTCATCGGGTTCAGCTATGAGTTCGAGGATAAGATCCTGGTAACTAGCGATGGGGCGCTTGTCGAGTCGCGTATACCAAGGGTGGGCATGTTCTACTCGCTAACTACGCAATACTCTGGCGAGAGGGCTAATAGATGGAACCAGCTCGGCGGAGTAGGCGGGTTAGAGCTAGTGAGGGACCTGAAACTGAAGGAATCCATAGAGGATGACCTGGCAAGTCTCAAACTCTACTTGACCAAGGCCGGCAAGCCTCCAAAGGGCAGGATGGACGTGGTACTGGGCCCGGAAGTCGTGGGCCTCGCGGTCCACGAGTCAGCGGGCCATCCCAGCGAAGCTGACAGGGTGATGGGGAGGGAAGCCGCCCAAGCGGGGCTGAGTTACAGGAGGAGGATGAAGCCGGGCGAGGTTATAGGTAGCGAGTATGCAACGGTCATTGACGACCCTACTATCCCGGGTAGCTATGGATTCTACCTCTACGACGACGAGGGAGTCCCAGCCAGGCCAAGGTACCTTATTAGAAACGGGGTTCTAGAAGAGTATCTCCACAACCGCGAGACGGCCTATGCCATGGATACGAAGAGCAACGCTGCTGCGAGGGCCAAGGAATGGTGGGCTGAACCCATAGTGAGGATGGCTAACACGTACTTTGCCCCCGGGGACTATTCGTTCGAGGAGCTGGTGGAGGATGTCAAGCATGGCGTCTACATAAAGAAGTACATGGAGTGGAACATAGACGACTACAGGTGGATCGCCAGGTACGTGGGGTTTGAGGCCTACGAGATAGTAGATGGAAGGATAGGGAGGCCCGTTAAGAATCCAGCCCTGGAGGTAAACAGCAAGGAGTTCTACTCCGGTGTAGATGCCGCTGGCAGGGACCTGGAGTTCCAGGCTGGAACATGTGGCAAGGGAGAGCCTGGACAAGGGGTCCCGGTATGGTTTGGGGGTCCCCATGTAAGGCTTAGGGGGGTGAGGATAATATGAACCCGGTCGAAATAGTCGAGGATATAGTCAGAGTCGTAAAAGGCAGAGTGCCCGAGTACATAGTAATCGTAAACGAGAACACCTCCTCAATGCTGAAACTAGCCAACGGAGAGCCCAGCATCATCCAGTCGTGGAGGGAATACACGGTATCGCTATACGCCGCTAAGAACAACAAGATCCTAATCTCCAGCTTCAAATTCACGGCTCCAGAAGAGGCTGTCAAGAGGTCTATCGATATAATAGATAAACTACAGCCATCCCCACTCTACGCCCCACTACCAGAACCCACCGGTAAACCATTCAGCAACGTCGACGAGAAAATAATCGAAATGGCAGGGTCCAGCGATCTATCCACGCTCATAGAGGACCTAGAGCTGGAAGCCCTAGGCAATGCCGCTGGCATGATCACAGTAAGCCTGGAGAGGACAGCGCTTGAGACGAGTAACGGGGGCATGCTGGAGGGAGAGAGGACCCACTTCAACGGCTATATGAGGGTCTTCGTAGCGGACGACACGAGTGGACAGTGGAGCTGGACTTCGACACGCTACGACCCGAATCTAGCCAAGAAGGCTATATCCACCGCAGAGAACCTCGCCAAGGAGTGCGGCAAGCTCCCCAAAGTGAAGCTAGAGACCGGGGTTCACCGCGTCCTACTGTCTCCAATGGTGGTCGGCAACCTCATGGAGGCTACAGTGAGGGCGGCTTCCGGGGCCGCAGTGATATTTGGCATGAGCTTCTTCCGCAATGACGAGGTGGGCGGTGGTGTTGCAAGCGAGAAGCTGTCGCTCCTGGATAGGCCCCTCAACAAGGATCTACCCGGGTACACGTTGTTCGACGAGGAGGCCGTAGAGACTAGGGACAAGTACATCATTGAGCGCGGCGTCTTGAAGACGTTGCTACATAATTCCAAGACGGCAAAGCTATTGGGAGGCGAGACTACCGGTAACGCGGGCCTACTATGGCCTAGGCCCTTTAACTTAGAGATCGAGCCGGGCGACATGAAGGATGCGGAGATGCTAGAAGTCCTCGGAGACGGTGTGTATGCTACCAACAACTGGTACACCAGGTTCCAAAACTATACTGAAGGCCTCTTCTCGACTGTGACAAGGGACGCATTGTTCGTGGTGAAAAGGGGTAAGCCCGTTGGATGCAGCAATAGGGTTAGGATAACCGGCTCGATGAGAGAGTTACTATTAAACATTGAGGGTGTAGGCACGACGAGATGGCCCATCGAATGGTGGGAGGTTGCAACGCCAAGTCTACTACCACATATACTAGTATCCAAGGCAGGCATAACGAGTGAATAAGGGCCTCCCGGGCTCCAGCAGGCCGTGGTCCACCCTAGCCATTGACCAGGAATGATGACGCCATGGGGGCTAGCATAGTTATAACGGCTCCCTGGCCGAGTGCAAGCAACGCGGCGCTGGGCCCGCCGAACTTAACCACGACTGGCAGCCCCGTGTCCATGGTTGTCGCTCCCCCTATTGAAACCCCCCGGCAGGACCATCCACGCGCCGCTAAGACCGGGTATATCGATATATGGAGTATCTCGCGGAGAAGGTTTGCTAGGAAGGCGACGAGTCCGAGGACAGGGTCATGCAACGCTATCAGCGGCCCGGCAAGACTGTACCAGCCTGAAACCAAGCCTATAACCGTGGCAAGCCTCGGGTCCTCGTTCAACGCCAGCGATGTCGCATAGCCTGCAAACCCTCCAGCCGCCATGACGCTCAAGCCGAGCGCTATGCCGGATAGAGCCTCTCTACCGCTTGGCAGGCCCTTCTCGCTCCACATTCCTCCAATAGCGAAGCCGGCTGAGAGTACGAGGATATAGAGTAGGAGCTTTACAAGGTATTCGCTAGGCTCTACTATACTCGTTGCTCCCAGTACGAGACCCGCCACTAGCGAGAATACGACACCTACTAGGTAATGGGAGTGTTTTACTTGCATAGCAGACCAGCCTTCCAGAGGATAGTCGCCGCGAGGAGGCTAGCCGCGGCTGGCAACATAAGGTATACTAGGGTCTCTATGGCAAGCCTGGGTAGAAGGAAACCCATACTAGTTACTAGACGGCCTGCCTCTAGCCCGACGAGGAGTACTATCCCATATACTGTCACGGACATCGCCTTCTCAGCTCTACCAGCCAGGTCCCTATACCCCAGGGTAGATAGCAGGTAGCCGCTCACGATTCCAGCAATCAGTAGTACGACTAGCATCATCTTCCTAGCCGACCTCCATCGTCCATCCTTCAGAACCTGCTACCAGCTTAACCTATAAACGTCCTACGAGATAGTAAATGCGTGGGTGCCTCGTGGAAGGACCCTCTACTCCGGCGGGGATGTAGGGATTGGTGCTTGATGGTGTAAGGAAGGCTGTCGCCAAGTTCCTTAAAGGCGGGGGGACTTATGAGAAGGCTGTCCAGGAGTTCATAAAGGATTTACAGAAGGAGCTGATAAAGGCCGATGTCAACGTGAAGCTAGTCTTCCAGCTCACGAAGAAGATCAAAGAGAGGGCTTCAAAGGAGAAGCCCCCGCCCGGAGCAAGCAGGAGGGAATGGTTCATCAAGATAGTCTACGAAGAGCTAGCCAAGCTCTTCGGAGGCGACAAGCAGCCAAAGGTGACTCCACCAAAAACCCCCTGGATCATACTACTCGTCGGAGTCCAGGGTAGTGGAAAAACAACCACAGCTGGGAAGCTAGCCTACTACTATACCAGGCGCGGATACCGTGTCGCATTAGTATCCACGGACACCTACAGGCCCGGCGCCTTGGACCAGCTAAAGACGCTGGCGGACCAGGCCGGAGCCATATTCTATGGAGAGGATAGAGGCGACCCGGCCGAGATAGCGAAGAGGGGAATCGAGCATGCCCTGGAGCGGGGGGCTGAGATAATTATAGTAGATACGGCTGGGAGGCATGGTTTCGGCGATGAAGAAGGGCTTCTCCGGGAGATGAGAGAGATAGCCGAGGCTATTAAGCCGGACGAGGTGATACTCGTCCTCGACGCGGCTATAGGCCAGAAGGCGTATGACCTGGCAAGGAGGTTTCACGAATCAACTCCCATAGGCTCATTGATCGTTACGAAGCTCGATGGGACCGCGAGGGGAGGCGGCGTATTGTCCGCCGCGGCCGCTACCGGGGCCACGGTAAAGTTCATCGGGACTGGCGAGAAGATCGATGAACTGGAACCCTTTAGGCCGGCGATGTTTGTTGGGAGAGTCCTCGGCCTAGGAGACCTTGAGGCGCTATTGGAGAAGTTGAGGGGACTGGAGGAGGCCAAGGAGCTTGAAGAGGCCATGGAGGACATCTTCAAGGGCAGGATTAACATGCGCGTAGTCTATAGGCAGTTGAAGAGCATGAGGAAGATGGGGCCTCTATCGAAGGTCCTACAGATGCTCCCCGGATTCGGCTTGATGGCCCAGCTAAACGAGGAGACGGCTAGGCTTGGGGAGGAGAAGATAAAGAAGTGGCTGGCCATAATTGAGAGTATGACCTATGAAGAGCTCGATAAACCTGAGATAATAGATAGGAGCCGCATGAGGCGTATCGCATTTGGATCAGGGACCACAATGGACGATGTCAAGGAGCTACTCGTATACTATAAGAACCTCAAGCTAATGATGAAGAAGCTGAAACGGGACAGAAGGCTCCTGAGAAGGCTGGGGCTAACATGAACTGGGAAGGCTACAGCCGGGTACACATATACCCTAAACCGCGTAACATTAGGGAAGCATCCAGGTTCCTAGCGATGTCGCTCCTCATAAGCAACGGCATAAGAAAGAACACGGTCTCGGTGACCAGGCTAGATGGTAAATGGATAATTGCATCCGGCGACAAGCTACGCCACCTAAGACCTGATGCCGATACAAGCGAGGGCTGGGTCAGAGCTGTATTGAAGGGCAAGAAGCTCGGCGCGATACTGCTAGATAATATACAGGTTCCGGGAGAAGCGGCTCTTATAGTCCATAGAGTAGGGGCGGGTGGAGAAAGTCTACGCCGCGATGGATTAGCCGGAGAGAGGATCTTCTGCTACTTGGAGGGCGAGGATGAGGCGGTGGAATGCCCTGTTAGGGCGCGTAGTGTTTATAGTGTTCCGGCATGGGGTGTTTGGAGGTCTGCTGTCCTCGTGAATATTATCTTGGATCGCATCGAATCCGGCCTGGGTCCCTGTTAGGCCTGCTTCTCCCTGATGCGTATTATCTTCGGCCTACCCATTATCAGCCAATACTCGACAGTCACGCCTGGCTCTAGTCTACCAGCTAGGTTCGAGTCCTCGCCTGGCTTCTCTACTTCGAAGGTATCGAAAGTCTCCATATCCATGACCTGGATCATGTCTCCCATGTCGGCAATTACCTGTCCAATCCTCTTCTCTATAACAGGCACCTGGACTCTTGTATCGACTGGGGCAACAAGGGTTTTCTTCTGGCCTGAGAAGACTCCTATAGCCACTACGTGGGCCTTGGCGCTTCCGTGTTTCCCGGTCTTGGCCCTCGTGATCTCGACTATCCTGCAGGGCTCACCGTCGATCACTATGTAGCTACCCTTCTTCAACTCACCTAGGCTAGCGTAGTTCACGCTCATACACTACACCCGCATATCGGAGTAGACGTGCTTTCACTTATAAGCAATCACAGGGTTGGGGCTCGGCGCTCTTGAGCAGTCTCCATCCGTCTAGTCGGTTCCCGGGTTCCCCCTCATAGCCCTATTAGTACGCTTAGCCTACTTCAAGTTTTTATCTTGCCTAGGCTAACGGCTTATATGGTTATTCTAGAGGTGTTAGAGGGCCTTGACAAGTCTATTTGACTCGGAGGAGATCAGGCTTCTACGCAGTAGTGTGAGGGAGTTCGGGGAGAAGTACCTGGCGGGAATCGCTAAGAAGATTGACGAGTCCAACGTGGTCCCCGACGATATTATTAAGGCTGTCGCCGAGATGGGCTACTTCGCGCTACGTGTGCCGGAGGAGTATGGGGGGCCTGGCCTCTCTACGCTGGAGAGCGCTGTGGTCGTAGAGGAGCTGGCAAGATACTCTAGCGCCGTAGCTATAATGGCTACAGTCTCCGGCACGATGGTGGCGTATCCGCTAGTTCACTATGCAAGCGACGAGATAAAGGAAAGATACCTAACCCGCCTGGCGAATGGGGAGCTAGGTGCCTTCGCGCTGACAGAGCCGTGCTGCGGCACCGATGCAGCCTCGATAACGACGAGGGCCGTCCTGGACGGGGATGAATGGGTTATAAACGGCAGGAAGGTCTTCATCACGAATGCTCCATATGCGACATTCTTCCTGGTGGCCGCCCGTACTGGGAAGCCCGAGGACAGGCACAGGGGCGTGTCTGTGTTTGTTGTTGACAAGAGCGACTGTATCGAGGTCTCGAAGCTTGAGATGATGGGTTACAGGGGGAGCGGGACTAGCGAGGTGGTCTTCGAGGATTGCCGCGTCCCGAAGGAGAACATGGTCGGAGAGGTTAACAAGGGCTTTAAGATAATCATGGACGGGCTCAACGAGGGCAGGATAATCACGGCCTCAACAGGGCTAGGCATAATGCAAGCAGCCTTCGAGGAGGCACTGGAGTACAGCAAGCAGAGGACATCCATGGGGAAGGCATTGATAGAGCACCAGATGGTCCAGCACATGATAGCGGAGATGAAGGTACTACTAGAGGCTTCTCGCCAGCTCATATACACGGCAGCGGTTAAAGTCGATCGAAACGAGCCGGACTATCCCATGTGGAGTAGCATGGCCAAGCTAGCAGCGGCGAAATGGGGCGTAGACCTGGTCCGGATGGCCATGCAGGTCATGGGGGGTATAGGCTACAGCAAGGAGAGCACGATCGAGAGACACTACAGGGATATAAAGATGATCGAGATAGGCGACGGCACCAATGAAGTCCAGAGAATGGTCATCGTAAAGGCGTTGCTTGGAAAGGTCCGTGCACCCAAAGCATAGCCCCGGAGTCAGGGAACCCGGGCGGTGCCTAGATGGCAGTGATAGTACTCCCGAGGAGGATAATCTGGAACGAGGGCTCGGCCGAGGCCCTAGTAGCCCTCGCAAGCGACCTGGACGCCTCCAAGATACTAGTGGTTACCGACAAGGTCATAAGGAGTCTAGACTGGTTCGACGCGATGATGAACACACTGGCTTCAAACGGCTTAGAGGTCGAGGTCTACGTCGAGGTCGATCCAGAGCCCAGTCTGGATGTGGCAGACGAGGTGGCTAATGCTATCCGAAGGGTTGATCCAGACCTCCTATTAGCCGTTGGGGGCGGGAGCGTCATAGACGCGGCGAAGGCCGGGAAGATAAGGTTTCTCCGGCCCGATACCAGTATAGAGGATATCGCTCCCTTTAACCCGCTCCGGATAGAGTTTGAGAAGCCCATACTTGTCGCGATGCCTACGACCGCTGGCACGGGGAGCGATGCGAGTTTCGGCATAGTGTTGACTAAGGTGGGGGAACGGGGTAGAGAGAAGATAGATGTAGCCAGCTACGATATAATACCCTACGCCACTATCCTAGACCCAAGACTGCCTCAATCAGCGCCGAGGAGCATTATAGTAGGGGCGGCGCTCGACGCGCTGGGACACGCGCTGGAAGCCCTAGTGGCTAACCAGGCTAATCCCTTCACAGACGCGTTGGCTGAGAAAGTGGTCCCGGTTATAATGACTGGACTAAAGGAGGCGCTGGAGGGCGAGATAGACCGCATGGCTGAGATACACATGGCGGCTACAATGGCTGGGATGGCATTTACGAATGGGGGTCTAGGCTTGATCCACGCCATAGCGCATCCCTTGGGCGCTAAGCTAAGGATACACCACGGGACTATGGTTGGTATAGTGATCCCTGCGGTAGTCAAGTACAACTATAAAGATGAATATTCGAAGAGGAAGTATGAAATGGTTAAGACAATCCTGGAATCCGTCTACGGCCTAGAGCCGCGAGATACACTATATGATCACATACTAGCGTTCTACAAGGAGGTCGGGTTCAAGCACAGGATAAGAGACTATGGCGTGGAAAGGTCCAGGTTCGAGGAGGTGATAGACCTGGTCGTGGAGGAAGCCTATCACGATCCATCTATCGCGTACGCAAGACTAATACCGGCGCCCGAGGAGCTCAGGGAGCTACTGGAGTCGCTCTACTAGGCTGCATTAATCCATCCGGGCAAACCGAAATATATCGCCTCTCAACACATAAAGGGTAACGGTGCAGAGCCATGCCCCGTTTTCCTAGCAAGGAGTGGGCAGAAGCCTACTGCCGCGAGCTCAACAACAACCCGAACTACGAGAGGAGCGGCAAAGGATGGGTGTGGCCGATACTCTTCAAGATATCAAAGCTCCCCGAGGAACTCGATAAGGAGTTCGAAGGGAAGAAGCCAGGCTTCATACTTAAGCTGAACAATGGCAAGTGCGAGGGAGTAGAGTGGTACGATGACGCTAGCCAGGCGGACGCGCCCTTCATCCTGTCAGCCACGTACAACGACTGGCTAGACATTATATCCGGGAAGATCAACCCGCTAACCGCCATACTGAGGAGGAAGCTAGTGGTCGAGAAGGGTAACTACTCGGTGATCATGAGGTACCCTATAGCTGCGCTTGAGATGGTTAAGACCGCTCAGCGCGTCGGAGTGGAGTGAACCCGCAGAAGCGTCGAAGCGGGCACACGGAGCAGTCCCCACAGGTGGAGCTAGCACCGGTATCTCCGAGGGGCTTGATGAGGCCGCTCCCGGCTAGTGTTGAAGCCAGTAGCCTAGCCCTGGAGAGGGGGATGCCGAGTTCCCGGGCTATCTGCTCAACGCTTTTTCCAGCTCTAGCCTTTTCCAGGAACTCTACTATCGTGCTAGACAAGCATCTCCACCACGTGATACGTTATAGTAGCGAATAGGATAGCTATTAGTATAGAGTAGATAGCGTAGAGTGCCACTAGTCTCCACGATTTCACAATGCTCCTCATGGCCGCCAGGGTCGCTATGCAGGGGAAGTACAGTGTTATCATTACCAGGAAGCCCACCGCCTGGGGTACTGAGAGGCCGAGTTTCTCAACAGCGACTTGACTAGTCTCCTCGCTATAGCCCAGAGTGATGGCGATAGCGGTCAAAACACCCTCCTTAGCTATAAGCCCATCCACCAGTGCTAGTCCGAGCACCTGGTCTCTGTCCTCGCCCACGCCGATTAGCCTCATGAGGTCGCCCACTCTCTCTCCTATTATCCCGCCATAGCTGAGCGCAGGGTCCTCAGTGTAGCCGGTTGGACCGTAGGAGAGTAGTCCCCAGGTCACGATTGCCAATAGGAAGATTATGGTTCCGGCCTTCTTTATGAAGTGGGCTGTGTTGTCGCGGACATACCACCATATGACTTTCCAGTGGGGTCTATGAACGGGGGGTAGCTCCATTATGAGTTCGGGCTTTGCTTCGTAGGGTATTCTCTTCTTCATATAGATGCGTTTCTGGATGAATCTGGAGGCTATCCAGGCCGTCATCAGTGCCGCGATTAATGCCTCAACGTATACAATAGAGACAGCTATAGTCTGGATGAGAACGCTGTGTATCAAAACGCTGGTTATCGCTATTATGACCGCAAGCCTGGCCTGGCACGGTATGAAGGGGACGGCGAAAGCTGCTCGGAACCGTTCATCCTCGGGCAACCCCCTGGTAGCGTACTCGGCTGGGACGTTGCAACCCATGCCCAGTAGGAGCGGGAAAACGCTGCGACCGGAGAGCCCAAACCTATAGAATAGGGGATGGAAGCTTATCGCCATTCGAGTAGCTATACCGGAATCCTCCAATATACCCAGTGAGAGGTAGACAAGCATAACTAGCGGGAGGAAGCTCAACACGAACCCGACTCCACCTATTATACCGTCTCCGATGAGGCCCGCCCAAGGCTGGGATAGGTGCTCTCCAACAACACCGGATAGACGCGCGAACAGGGACTCCAGCAGGCTAGAGAGGTTGTACTCCTCCAGAGCTCTAGCAGCACCCTCCCACCCCATGTACCTGAAGATCATGTTTAGGGGAAAGCCCGTGTTTAGAGAGAATACCGCCCCAAAGGTCGCGAAGAGCCCAAGGAAGCTGGCAATAGGCCCATAGAGAGGGTGCAGTAGTACGTCGGCGAGCTTCTGCCAGTAGCCGCCCGCTGGCTTTCTCTTAACGATGACACTAGAGGCTAGATCCTCTACGAACTTAAGCCTCCTCTCTGCTAGGTAGAGCTCCGGTTGCAGGGAGACCTTCTTCTCAGCACTCTCGTAGATTCTGCCCGCTTCTTCGAGCACATCGTTATAGCCGAACTCTTCTATTATGTATGCGAGCGCCTCGTTTCTATTTAGAAGTTGCACGGCGATCCATCTGGGAGAGACGTCGAACCGAGCGGCCACCTCTCTTACTCCCGGGTTGGAAGCCAGCCTTCCTATCTCATCCTCTAGTAATCCATAGTCTATGAGGAGAGGCTTCGAGCTCCACCCAGACTCGCCGGTGATGTAGTCGTATAGTAGGTTTAGACCCTCTCCCTCCAGAGCCGACGTGACTACAATAGGCACGCCAAGGGCTTTACTCAGTTGCTCGACGTCAATGTGTATGCCTAGCGTGTGGCTGAGCGCGTGCTTGGTTAAAGCGATAATCGTCTTGTGGGGAGCCATTTCGATGAGCTGGACTATAAGGTTAAGGCTCCCCTCCGGATTCGTGGAGTCTAGCAGTGCTATTATGACGTCGGGTTTAAGCTTGAGTAGGGCTTCGAGTGTAACGTTCTCCTCGGGGCTTGTCGGCACCAGGCCATATGCCCCTGGGGCGTCCACGATACATATACGCTTCCCGTCTGCCTCTAGCCTGCCTATATGTAGGTCAACTGTTACTCCAGGCCAGTTTGCTACGGTGGATGATCTTCCCGTGAGCGTGTTGAACAGGACGCTTTTACCGGCGTTGGGAGCTCCGACTAGGACTACTATCCTGTCGCAGTCCTTTAACTCGCTTATAGCTCCCGACTCTCTTGTCGCCGCGTGGTGGCTGTGCACTTCCTTCATCCACCATCTAGTATGACGGCGTGGAGGCTATAGGTGTGGGGCTATATACTTCGTGAAAGAGTGCTTGTTAGAAGTTCCTTCTAGTCTTTCCCTTCTCTTCGCGGCTCACCTAGCCTAACGCGTAGCTCGTCTATGAAGTGCACGTCTAGCTGTGGGTAGGGTATCTTTATCCCAGCCTCTTCCAGTACTTTCTTCAGCCTGGTCTGTAGCTCTATCTTGGTTGCGAACCAGGCCTGGGTTGGAGTCCAGCATCTCATCTTGAATACTATACTGCTGTCGCCGTATTTGTCTACGAAGACTTCCGGCCCCGGGTTAACTAGGCATAGTGGGTGTTCTTCCATGAACTTCTTCAGGGTGCTGACGACGTGGTCTATATCGGACTCATAGTGTACTCCTATGGCGAACTCGACCCTCCTAGCCTTCATGCGCGAGTAGTTCGTGATTATACTGTTGAATACCTCGTTGTTAGGTATCCTGACGATCGGCCCGTCCCAGGTTCTCAGGAGGGTGGAGAAGACGTTGATCCCTGTTATGATCCCGGAATAATTCGATATCGTGACGGGATCCCCTATCTTCAATGGCTGCTCTATAAGTATCATGATACCGCTGACGAGGTTGCTGAGAGTGCTCTGGGTGGCGAGGCCGACCACGATGCCGGCGAAGCCACCCGCTATAACCAGGGAGCTAAGGCTTATGCCGAAAGGCGTGAGGGCGGCCACCCCAGCGAGTATCAGGAGCGAGTAGTAGACCGCGGATTCCAGGGGCTTATAGACGTGTGCTGGTAGCCTCTGGTAGAGGCTCCTCTTTATCACCAGCTTGACCAGCACCGCGAAGAGGATCCCGGCCACCAGTATCGCTAGCGCCACCAGCACCTTGCCCGCGTTCGTCACGATAGTCTGCTCAAGCGACTCCAGGGACGCTAGGGCGCTGCTAGCCATTGACCATACACCTCCTAGGGCTGCGGTAGATACCTCTTGACGACGTCGACCTTCATCGTGAAGGGTAGCGTGTAGGTGAAGCCGACCGGTATATGCATCCTCCTTATGCGGTAGGGCTCGAAGCGGACGGGTCTAAGCCCGTTCTTGGGGGGCACCTCGAACCTCCTGGTCACCGCCACATTACCCTGGACTGCCACCTCTAGCTGTGGATAATAGAGTCTCCCCTCGTCGTCGACGTAGAAGTCTGCTCCAGAAGCGTTGAAGCCCACTCCAGGCAATAGCACGCTCGACCCCCTCACTATGAAGCGGACGATCGCGGTGCCCTCCTGGTACTCAAGGTCTTCCTCGTCGAATACTGCGCTTGCCTTGTAGTAGCGGGCGAGGGTCCCCTCTACCACATCGCCTATCAGTGTGTGCTTCACTTTAGAGGGCGCGAGCCTGACCAGGGCTAGCTCCCCTGCATACACTTCTATCTCTATGGGTGCTAGCGTCCAGTAGTCCTCGCCCTCCTCGATCAGTATCCTCTTATCGAAGTCGACGTAGATGTAGGGGGTCGCCGAGAGCACCCTATAGATTGCTGGTATCGGGACCGCGTGCACAGGCCGCTCCGGAGGGACCCTCGCCGATACGCATCCATACCTGTCGCAAGCCTCGAGGTCGCCGTCACTGCTTCGCTTGATCTTGATATCGCCGAGGCGGATCTCTTCTCCCGCCATTATCCGCCACGGCACCTTCAGCATTAGCCCCTTCTCCACGCCGCTAGCCCCGTTTAGTTGAAGGCGTTGTGTGTTGGAGAGTAAAATATGGTGGTGGACCCTCTAGGTGCTAGCCTAAATTACAGGTGTATAGTCACGTTAAGCATGGTGTGCTGCTCTTGCCGGCGTATAATATCGTGTCCCTCGGCGTATACGATGGAAGCATGGACTATGTTGGAGACGTGCTACTAGTCGAGGACGGGTACATCAGGGGAGTAAATAGAAGGGCCTCCTACGCGAGAGATATCGTGGTAGAGGGCTACGTGCTTCCCTCGTTCGTAGACGCCCACCTCCACTTGACCTGGATAGGATTGTTGAAGAATGGGGTGGACCTCTCGAATGCCAGGAGCCCTGAGGACGTGGCGAGACAGCTGGCAAGAGCCCAGGGCCCCCTGGCCTATGGGAGGGGCTGGGACCAGGAATCCTTCACCGATAGAGGGACCCTACCAACCAGGAGGATCCTAGACCAGTACATCGATGACAGGCCGGCCGTCGCCGTTAGAGTATGCGGCCACCTGGCGGTAGTCAACACCAGGGCTCTAGAAATGACGCGAGTCCACGAGAAGTATCCGGACCTGGTCGATAGGGAGCGAGGCATAGTATATGAGGATGCCGTCGAGCATGTGGTAAACCAGCTCCTCAACCTAGTAGACGTAGTCGACCTAGTCAAGACTGGGCTAGAAGAGGCATACTCCCACGGGATAGGCGGAGTATCCAGCATGTCATGCCCGCTCTCCGAGGCGAGAGCTCTAAAGGCCCTAGAGGACAGGGGAGAAATGCCACCACTTAGGGTAGCATGCTATCCCAGGACCCGGGACCTCGCAGACTCGATAGCAGTCCTAAAGGGCTCGCTGCAGGCAGCGGTGGCTGGCGTGAAGGAGTTTGCAGACGGGAGCCTAGGTGCTAGAACCGCATACCTCTCCAGGGACTACAGCGACGACCCCGGGAACCGGGGCATAAGGCTGCTGACCAGCAGGGAGATAGTCGATATAGGGGGGAGAGTTCTAGAGAGGGGTCTCAGGATAGCAGTCCACGCCATAGGAGACGCGGCACTCGACGAGGTGATAGAAGCCTACAGCGAGCTACAGCCCGGAGCCTCGGGTAGAGTCGAGCATGCAAGCATAGCGAGGAGAAGCCAGATCCACGAGCTCGCTGGGCTAGGGGTCCACGTCGTGGTTCAACCCCACTTCAGGGTCTCCGACTGGTGGATAGAGGATAGAATAGGAGGCGATAGGATGGAATGGGCATACCCGTTCAAGACTATGGCCGGAGCCGGAGTCAACCTTGCATTCTCAACCGACGCCCCTATCGAGCCTATAGACCCTCTAGCCACCATAAAGGCTGCAATGTCAGAGTGCAGGCAGAGGGCTTGCAGGCCCGAGGAGGCCCTAAGCCAAAGGGACTCCATACGCTACTATACAATCGGCAGCGCCCAGGCCTCCGGGGGTCCGGTGGCGATGCTTGGAAAAGTGGAGGCTGGCGCTCCAGCGAGCCTCATATGGACAAGCACTGATCCGGCCTCCTCCAGGATAAGCCGGGTCTACTGGGTGAGGGTCCCTCCAACAGCTCAACCCCCGGTAAGCGGGCTATAGTTAACCTTAAAGAACCGTACTCGGCAATCTACACTAACCGCGAATACCTCGATGAGGTAGAATAGGGTGGAGTCCTTGGACTGTGATTTATCGCTTACAGGCTTGAGAGCGGCAGTAACGGCGTCTACCAAGGGTATAGGCAGGGGTATAGCCACTGCACTGGCCTCCTGTGGGGCCAAGGTGGTTATAAACGGTAGAGAGCCTGAGGGGGTTGAAAAGGCTCTGGAGTCCTTGAAGGATAAGGGGGAGGTTTACGGGGTAGCGGCTGACCTGTCGAAGGAGGGAGAGGCTGCAAGGTTCGTCGAGGAGGCGGCAGGGCTCCTCGGGGGCCTGGACTCGCTCGTCTACGTCCCGCCACCCGTGCCAGGAGGCAGATTCCTCGCCGTGGAGATGAAGGCTTGGAGACTCAGCTACAGGCTGCTGATAGAGGCCGCTATCGAGGCAGTTTCCACCGCCTACCCCTACCTTGAAAAATCCGAGAACCCCTCCATAACATTCGTAACTAGTATAGCGGCTTGGGAGCCCCTACCCGAGATAGCTACTAGTAGCGTGCTCCGCCCCGGCCTACACGCGATGACGATACTCCTGGCTAGAGAGCTAGGCCCCTCAGGGATCAGGGTAAACGCCATAGTCCCGGGTTATATAGAGACTGACAGGCTACGGGCTGTAGCTGGCATGAGGTCCAGGGAGCTGGGCTCCTCGGTTGAGGAAGAGCTAGCAAAAATGGCTAGGGGGGTCCCTCTCGGGAGGCTTGGGGACCCCTTGGATATTGGATGGGCGGTGGCCTTCCTGGCTTCGCGCAGGGCGTCCTACATTACAGGCGCGTTGGTCCCGGTGAGCGGCGGCCTCCACTCTAGTATTCACTAGTCTTCAACTGGCTCCCAGTACATGATGTCTGTGATGGCCCCGGTCCTCTCCTCTTCTTTCTTGAAGACCGGCCTGACCTTCATGCCAGGGTACACGCTGTCGGGGTCAGCGTTGATCACGCCAAGATAGCCTCCGACCGCGCCTGGAACCGTTATCAAGCCCAGCACCTGTGGCTCTTCAAGCTTGTTCCCGTAGAAGTCCTCGTAGACCACCGTTACCAGGGCTACAGTGAAGGGACCGGTAACCTCTATTACATCGCCCTTGCTCAGCTCCGCGTCGGGGCAGAAGGTCTTAGGCGGTAGGAGGAGTTGATCGCCGCACAGCATGCCTGGCACCTTGCCCCGCTTCAGGAACTCGGCCATCTCCCTCCCGTGTATGCCGGGCGTGTAGAGGTAGTACTCGGTCTCCTGCTTGCCGGGATAGTGTATAACGTCTCCCGGCAGAGCCCTCTTATCCCAGCTCACAGCCCATCACCCCTCCTCCACGGGCTCGAAGCACTCGATGTCGTTAACCGAGCCAGTCCTCTCCTCCGGGGGCTTCCACCTAGGCTTCACCCTCAATCCTATCGCTGATCCATCCATCACCTGCTCCGGCGTGACACCGCATATCCTGTGGAACATTCCCGCGAACTCGTATTGGCCGTCTCTGTAGCCGGGCGCGTCTAGTTTTATTACGCCCACGATCTCGGGCTCTTCAAGCCGGCTCCTATCAGTCGCTATATAACTCACCACGGCGGTATGTATCTCGCCAGTGCCAGGCAGCTCCACCCACTCTGAGGTGGGCGCATGGCAGTACTCGCAGTACGCCCTTGGAGGCACGTAGACTCTACCGCAGACCGGGCACTTGACCCCTAGTATCTTGCCAGCCTTCAATCCCTTGAGGAACCTGGACTGGGCCTGTCCCGCCGAGAACATGTACTTGGCCACAGGCTTGTATCGTATAAGGCCCGGTAGCTCCTCCAGATCCTTCCTCTTCAGGTAGACACCCGGTAGGGGTTCCCTGGGCATTCCACTCTTCCCGCCTTCACTCATCACACACCACCTCCATCCTCTAATTCCCTAAAACAATCACGGTGCCAGCCTGCATTAGATCGCCCCAGGCCTGGGCGACGCCCTTGTGCACCGGCTTCTTTACCTGCCTCTTCCCGGCCTCATAGCGCAGCTGCCAGAATAGCTCTGCGACCTTCATCAAGCCGGCAGCGGCTATCGGGTTGCCTACTCCTAGCAGGCCCCCGCTTGGACTCGTAGGCAGCTCTCCGTCCCTGTCGAAGTATCCCTCCTTGACAAGCTTCCAGGCCTCGCATCTCCTGGCCAGCTGTAGCCCTTCTATGTGGTGTAGCTCCTTGTAGTCGAAGGGGTCGTAGGGCTCTGCAACGTCTATCTCCTTCCACGGCCTCTCTATCCCAGCCATCCTATAGGCCATCCTGGCGGCGTACTCCACGTACCTGGGGTATGCCAGCTCCCTGTTGTACCAGTGGGTGTTGTCAAGCGTCCACCCAACCCCCTCTATCCATACGGGGGAGTCCGTGATCCTGCGAGCCTCCTTCTCCCTGGCTATGACCAGCGCCACGGCCCCGTCGCTGACCGGGCTTATATCTAGCCTGTTAACGGGCCACACTAGTAGCTCGCTGTTGAGCACGTCCTCGACCGTGATCTTAGCCGCGGCCTGGGCGGCTGGATGGTCTAGGGCGTTCCTCTTGTTCTTAACGCTCACGAGGGCTATGTCCTCCTTCTTCGCCCCGCACTTGTGCATGTACCTCCTCATCTCCATGGCGAATATCCATATCAGGTTTGGCCCAAGCGGCCTCTCAAGTATAGGGTCCCAGATGTACGCGAACACATACTGTGGGTGTGGCATGGCAGGGCTCATCTTCTCCTCCGCAACGGCCAGCACCGTGTTGCAGTGCCCGCTAGCGGCGTGCCACCAGGCGGAGATTGGCACCATGACGCCGGTCCCGCCGCCGATGTATATCCTGTCAACCGGCTTCCCGAAGCCTCCAGCTCCATCGGCTAGATACTCCCCGTTGAAGTGTACTCCATCGAAGGCGTCCGGGGCGGTACCGATCACCACACAGTCTATGTCATTCAATGTTAGCCCTGCGTTGTCGAGGGCCTGCTTCACGGCATCCCAAGCCAGCTCCCTTGGAGTCTCAAGGAATCTCCTCCTGAAGAGGGTCATCCCAGCCCCTACAATAGCCACGCGATCCTTCACATGCAAGTTAGCCCTCACACCAACACACCTCCATCTAACCGAACTCTGGGCCGCTCAAAACAGCCACCATGGACGTAGTGGTGGGCGGTCCACGCCAGGAGGCGACGATAGCCCTCTCTACACCGCTCAGCTGGTGGCTTCCAGCCTCCCCCCTAAGCTGTAGCACGGCCTCCAAGACCCTGGCCAGTCCCGTGGCTTCAAGCGATACACCCAAGGAGAGGGTCCCTCCGCTCGGGTTGACGGGGTAGCTGCTGTCCGGGCTGTACTCGCCTTTCTCGAAGAGTTTATGGGCCTGGTCCTCCGGGGCCAGCCCAAGCTCTTCCAAGGCGATTAACTGGTAGTGGCTGGCTCTATCCTCCACCTCGGCGAAGTCCGTTGCCGTCGAGGGGTCACTTATCCCGGCCTGCCTGTAGGCTATCATCGCCGCTATCCTCATGCTAGGCATCCTACCCCAGGAGTGCCACTCCAGGGTACCAGTCCCGGTCTCGGTCGCATATCCAATACCGTCTATGTAGACGGGCTTGTCGGTCAGGGTCTTCGCGACGCTCTCCCTGGCCACTACCATCACTATCGCCGCGTCCGAGAAGCCAGCTATGTCGTACCTGGTCAGGGGGTCTATAACGGGCTCCGCGTCGAGCACCTCGTCGACCCCGATTCTCGCCGCGTAGCTGGCCCTGGGATTCCTTAGGCCAGCGTTACGGTTGCTAGCCGCGACCAGTGCCAGGTGGGCTGGCTCTGCCCCGGCCCTCATCATGTAGGCTTGCGCGTCGAACGCCATCATGAAGAATGGGTGGGCTGGCTTGACCGGTCTGTGGTGTATGGGGTCGAGGGCTAGATCATAGATCTCCCCTAGAGACGCTATGTCGCTCGGCTTCCCATGGGCCTCAACGGCTACGATGTCGAAGTACCCGGTCTGTACTAGCATCACGGCGTTGGCTAGAGCTTGCATTCCGTCTCCCGCTACGGTCACTGTGGGCCTCAGGACCCCGCCTATCGGCTCGGGGGCGAACTCGTCTGCTATCGCTATTCCCTCCCAGAAGTCTTCCTGCGCGCTTAGGAACGCGTCTACGTCCCTTCTGGGGTCTATGCCTGCGTCCTGATAGGCTCTCGTCGCCGCCTCAAACATCATTTCCCGGAACGAGACCTCGGGGGTTGTTGGCTTGAACCCGTACCAACCAACCCCTATGATTGCGGCACGCTCCATAGGAGACTCCTCACCAATCTATACATAGCGGATTTTAGATTTAACAGTTAGGTCTCGGACAGTAAATACATGGGGTGCAAATAGTGGGATACATATGGCGCCCCCCAAGGGAGGTTGTATCCAACGCGAACGTTACTAGCTTCATGGAGAAGCACGGCTTCAAGAGCTACAAGGAGCTAGTGGAGGCGTCTACACGAGACATCAAATGGTTCTGGGGCAATCTACCCGAGTGGATAGGCGTTGAATGGTTCAAGGAGCCGCAGGAGGTCGTGGACCTCTCGAAGGGGCCGGAATGGGCGAAGTGGTACATCGGAGGCAAGCTGAACGCCGCCTACAACACGGTAGACCTCCCCGTTAAACGCTACGGAGCCAGCAAGGAGGCGTTCACCTGGGTGGGCGAAGACGGCGCCGAGAAACGTGTAACCTACGGCGAGCTACGCGACACTGTATGGAGGTTCGCGGCGTACCTCAAGGAGATCGGGGTGGGGAAGGGCGACGTCGTAGCCATATACGCCCCAATGATCCCAGAGTCGATAACGGCTATGCTGGCGGCTCTAGAGATCGGGGCGATAGCCAGCCCGATCTTCTCGGGCTTCGCTCCCTCAGCCGTGGCGCAGAGGCTAGCCGACTCGGAGGCCAAGGTTATGGTCACAGTCGACGGCTACTATAGGAAGGGCCGCAAGATAGTCTTAAAACACAACGCCGACGAGGCCAGGAAGCTTGCAGGCTACCCCTCAAAGGTCGTCGTGATCAAGAGGCTCGGCGTGGACATACCCTGGGACGACGACGTAGACGAGTGGTGGGATGATGCATTATCTGGGAAGAGGCCTGTAGCGGAGCCCGAGGAGATGGAAGCCGAGGACCCGGCGCTCCTACTCTACACCAGTGGAACCACGGGGAAGCCTAAGGGGGCAGTGATAAGCCATGCAGGGACCCTGCTCCAGCCCTCGAAGGAGCACTACTTCAACCTCGACATGAAGCCTGGCAGTAGCGATAGGTTGTGGTGGATAACCGATCTAGGCTGGATGATGGGTCCCTGGCAAGTCTTCGGGGCGCAGTTCCACGGGGTGAGCCACCTAATAGTCGAGGGCGGGATCGACTACCCTAGCAGGGACAGGGTCTGGATGCTGATCGAGAAGTACAAGGTCACCCACTTCGGCTTCGCCGCAACCGTGGCCAGGATGCTCAGGAGCTATGGTACAGAGGAAGTCGAGAAACACGATGTATCGAGCCTGAGGGCCTTCGGGAACACGGGCGAGCCCATAGATCCGCAGACGTGGCTCTGGATAGTGAGGGACGTGGGCCAGGAGAAGCGCCCCATGATAAACCTGTCGGGCGGGACGGAGATATTCGGCTGCTTCGTCCTACCAAGCCCCGTGGTACCGCTTAAGCCGTCGACCCTGTGGGGCCCAGGTCTCGGTATGGACGTCGATGTCGTCAACGACGAGGGCAAGCCGGTCAGGGGCACGCCCGGGTATCTAGTGGCTAAGAAGCCTGCCCCGAGCATGACCAGGGGTCTCTGGAGGGACCCCCAGAGGTATATCGAGACGTATTGGTCCAGGTTCCCCGGCATGTGGTACCATGGCGACCTAGCCCTGATCGACGAGGACGGCTACTGGTTCATACTGGGTAGGGCTGATGACGTGATAAAGGTCGCTGGTAAGAGGATAGGGCCTGCCGAGATAGAGGCTATAATAAACAGGTACCCCAAGGTCAAGGAGACCGCCTGCGTTGGAGTACCAGACCCCGTTAAGGGCGAGGCGATAGTCTGCCTCGTAACGCCGAAGCCCGGCGAGGAGATCACGAGCAGTGACGAGGCCGAGATAAAGGGGCTCGTGGCCCGGGAGCTGGGCAAGCCCTTCACTCCCAGCAGGATATTCCCCGTCGACGACCTGCCTAGGACGAGGAGCGGGAAGATAATGAGGAGGATCATACGGGCCATAGCCCGTGGAATGGAGGTTCAAGCGAGCCCCGTGATGGAGAACCCCGAGAGCCTGGAGTATGTGAGGAGGGTCTTCAAAGAGCTTATGAAGAGCGGATAAAGCTATACAGCCTTTTTTAATATATAAATTAATATTATTTGGTTGCATAGAGGTGTTATGACGTTGTCAGGCGGCATAGCTGGTAAACTAGCCAAGGGGCTTGAACTGGAGAAGATGCTGGTAGACTCGATATGGAGTGGGCTAGGAGACTTCAAGGGCGTGGTGGAAGATGTCAGCGATATAATATCGAGCGAGGTAGGAAAATGCCACGAAGGCTTAGTCCGTAGGCTACTAGAGCAGAGAATACTAGTACACCCCCCGGTGAGCGGCGAGACATGCGGTCCATTGATAGTCTACAAGGACAACTTCATGAGATCCGGGGAACCTGCAAGCCTAGGCACAGGCTACCTCACCCTACACCCCCAGACAACCTCATGGCTCCTTGAGAAACTCGCCAGCGCAGGGTTCAAGCTCCTTGGGAGAGGCAACATGCACGAGCTAGGCCTAGGCACCACCAACGTCAACCCGCACACGGGAACGCCGGTAAACCCTGTGGCGCCGGGTAGGATAACTGGGGGCAGTAGCGGCGGCCCGGCGGCAGCCGTAGCCACGGGAGAGGTATACCTTGGCGTGGGAACCGATGCCGCTGGGAGCATACGCGTGCCAGCGGCATTCACGGGAGTCTATGGCGTTAAACCCGTTATGGACGAGACCAGTGATGCCGACTTCTACACAGTCATGCCTAGCCTTGAAACCGCTGGTTTCCTGGCAAAGACGCCCCTACACGTGGTACCTCCACTATACCTGGCTGGACTGATCGAATTAGAGGAGGTCCTCCAAGCCTACAAGAAACTCGCCACTAGGAAGGCCACGATTGGAGTATTCAAGTTCACCCGGAGGATCTCCGAGGAGGTCTCTGAGGCCTACCATCGGGTCCTGGCGCTCCTAGACGAGGCCGGGCTCACGTATCGTGTTATACCGGAGGGTAGGCTAGCCTGGTTTATGGCTGCGGAGAGGCTTAGAGCGATAATAGCCCTTAGAGAAGCGTATTTGAGCCTATACCGCGAGTACAGGGTCTTCAGCGATGTTATGGGAGATGATATTAGGCTGATACTTGATCTGGGTTCTCGCATTGACCACGCGCTCTACATGGAGGCCCGGGGTATGCTTGGGAGGGTTAGACGCTTGGCGAGGCTGTTGCTGGGTGAGTATGACCTGGTGTTGCTTCCAACGGTTCCAAGAGATGCGCCTAAGCTAGACGAGGTGACCCCGGAGCTTTCGGCGTCATCAACGTTTACGTGGCTTACGGGTCCCTTCAATGTGCTAGACTTGCCAGCGGCTAGTGTTCCTATCTGGAGTGTCAGGCTCCCGAGCGGTATCCCCTTCCCCTTGCAGTTGGCTTCTGCCTCGTCTACGGGGGCCCTGGTGGGCTACTCGATATTACTTTATAAATTCTTAAATAAATAAATATATGATTTTTGTATATATGTGGTACATACATTCTATAGCCTAATGGATTAATAGTGGGATGGATCAATGGTTAGGAGTCCGGTGAACTCCTTGCCCCAGGGTAAGGAGTCCTCAAAGCGTCCTTGGCTGGAAGTATTCGGAGAAAAGGCAGAAGCCTGGGTCCGGAGCTGGATGCCCGACCCATTCATATTCGCAATAATACTAACAATAATAGGAATGATAATAGTAGTATGGGTACTAGACACGCCAAAACACCTGGGATGGGGAGGAACAGTAAAATTCCTAGTGTACAGCGCATGGTACGGAGGCTTCTGGAAGCTGCTAAAGTTCAGCATGCAAATGACACTAATACTCGTAACCGGCTACGTCATAGCATACCACCCCTACATCTACAGGGGGCTATCGAAGCTAGCCGGATGGCCCAAAAACACCAAACAGGCAGCAGTACTCGCCGCACTGGTATCAATACTGCTCTCCTACATAAGCTGGGGCCTAAGCCTAATAGGCGGTGCAGTGCTGGCGAGGGAGATAGGGAGACAAGCCTACTTCAAGAAACGCAAAATCCACTACCCCGCAGTGGTGGCAGCGGCATACGCTGGCCTCGGCCTCACATGGCACTGGGGTCTGACGGCTAGCGCGTCCCTGCTAATGAACACGCCAGGCTACTTCCTGGGGAAGGTGGTCAAGGAGCTATACGGCAGGGAGACTATACCGTTGAGCGAGACGATATTCCACCCCTACACCATAGCAAACTTCATACTAGTCACCATATTCGCCATGATAATCTTCTGGTTCATCTCCCCAAGCCACGAGAACGTCAAGGGCATCGAGGAATACGACCCCAAAGCCGTGGAGAGAGAGGAGGAAGTACCCCGCTTCGAGAAGGTTGAGGCAAAGACCCTAGCAGACAAGCTAGAGAACTCCAGGACGCTAGCCTACATAACCGTACTACTCGGCCTCATAGCCATAGGCTACGACCTAGGCACGAAGGGAATAAGCAGGGCCCTAAACCTCAACACGATGAACTTCATCTTCCTGATATTCGGACTCCTACTCTACGGCAACCCGATAAGATACGCCAGGGTATTCTACAACAGCGTACGCTCGGCGGCGGGCGTCATACTCCAGTTCCACTTCTACGCCGGTATATTCGGGCTATTCAACACGAAGCTGCCAGCAACCGGCGTTAGCGCCGCGATGATCATAGCCAACAAGATAGCCTCCGTAGCAACCCCGACGACATGGCCGATAGTAGCTTGGCTGATAGCCGGTCTAGTCAACATATTCGTCCCCAGCGGAGGAGGAGAGTGGGCCGCGATAGGCGAGATACTGATCAGAGCCGGCCACGCCCTAGGAGTACCGATAGGGAAGACAATAATAGCCTACTCCGTAGGAGACGCCTGGACCAACCTGCTCCAGCCCTTCTGGGCCATCCCACTGCTCCACATAACCAATACTAGGGCTAGAGACGTCTTCGGCTACACGCTGACACTAATGCTATTGATAGCCCCGGTGATAGCCCTCGGACTATTGCTAATCCCCTACTAGGCAAGAAACAATAAATATTTTATATTTATTTTTCATTCTTGTTTTCTATGCCGCTAGTGGTTGGTGCGGAGACGATCTTCACCAAAACCTTATCAGCCATACCCCTGCCAAGAGCCACCTCCACGCCCCGCACCCTAACAATCACCGGGCTCCAGGGGTAAGTCATCAAGTTCTCGACAACCTCAAGCTCGGTGCCAGGAGCGATGCCGAGACTCAGTATACGATAATAGGCCCCCTGACCGGCTACTATAGCCCTCACAACCACACGAGCCCCCTGAGGGGCTAGGCTAAGCGGCGTAAGGCCTGGCTCCAGCTCCGGAGGCTGCAGTACCTGGGGAGGAAGCGGCCCCCATCCTGGGCCCCATCCCATCCTGCCTCTTCCACGTCCTCTACCCCACCAGTTCCAAGTCAATACCCTTCCCCATGAATACATGGGTTGGCGAGGCTATATCACTCTATGGTATAGGCTCTCGTCCTGAGGCGTCAACTGTATACCACCTGGTCATCCCCCATCATTATTAAACCGGGGGCCCTACATGTGACCTGGATGCAGATTGGAGAGTGAATGCGAGGAGAGAGGATACCGGTTAATGCGGGGTATAATAGATACCCTTGAAGTAATCCTAGCCACGATACTAGCTGCCGCGATCCTCATAGCATCGGCCAAGCTAATCAAGCTGATGTACATCGACCTAGTAGAGTCCGAGCTGAACAAGACGAAGGTGCTAGAGATACTAGACATGATACTGCTACTCCTCCTAGCAATAGACATACTCAGGACCCTCCTAACCGCCGTGGTCAGGAGGCGCTTCCCGATAAGGATAGTCATAGAGGCCGCGATGCTAGCGGTCCTCAGAGAGATAATCAGCGTAGAGATACGGCACCTGGACTGGTCGATGCTGGTCTCGCTCGGCGTGGTATTCCTCATATTATCGTTCATGTGGATCATCATAGGCAGGCTGGAAACCCAGGGGAAGCTGAGGGAGGCCATGGCCACCTAGCCGCCAGCCACCGGGGGGAACACGTCGACAACATCGCCATCCCTCAAGACGGTATCCAAGCCATCGAGGAACTCTATATCCCTCCCATTAACCAGGACCTTATACATCTCCCTAACCCTCCCATCCTCCAACACAACCCCGGCAAGCCCTGTCCTGAGGAGCAGGTCGATCACCCTAGAGCCCCGAGGCATACTAACATCCATAGCGCGTCTACCGACCGCCTCAATCAAAGTGGCATAGACTCTTAGTTTAACGCTAATAGCCTCCAAGCCCGACCCACCTAGAAATACACTATGGGATGAGAGGATTATATCACGGGATATAGCCACCCAGGGTTTACTCGTCGCTCATACGCTAGCCCGACTCACCTACTGGTTTAGCGTGTAGTAGATTCTCCTCCTCTTCCTACCCTTACTCTCAAGCCTCAATAGCTTCAACCCGCCGATCTCACAGGTGTTCCTCACGTGTGGGCCCCCATCAGCCTGGACGTCGACTCCAGGTATCTCGACTATCCGCAGCCTATTGGCGCCTGGAGGCATCTTCTCGGCAAGCTTCACCAGGCCCGGTATCTTTAGAGCCTCCTCCCGGGGCAGCCAGTAAATCTTGACTTCGAGGCATCTACCCGCTATCTCCTCGGCCTCCTCCAACGCCCTCCGGAGGACCTCCTTCCAGTCGCCCTCAACCATTGATAGATCAAAGTCATCCCTAGCCTGCTCTGGCGAAATATGGCCGCCCGTCACCAACGCTCCATACCTCTTGTAGAGGATCGCCGCGAGTATATGGCTCGCCGTGTGTAGCTTCATCATACGATACCTCCTCTCCCAGTCTATCCTACCCACAACCCGGTCTCCCGGCTTGAGCCTGTGGCCCGGCACTATGTGGACTACAACGTCTCCCTCCGCTACGGTGTCGACGACCTTGTAAATGCCTAGGGGTCCCTCAAGCACTCCTCTATCCGCGTCTAGCCCTCCGCTGGGTCTGGGGTGGAAGGCCGTCCTATCCAATACTACGCGGTCCCCCTCGACGGAGACGACTCTGGCCTCGAACTCCCTCAGGTAGCTGTCCTCTTGGAAGAGGAGACGGGTGCCCTCCAAAGCACTATACACCGGGATACACTAGGCCCGGGGGCGGCTCTTAAAGCAACGCCCCCCCCGGAAGGGTATTACCGGGGTCGTCCACCAATACACGACGCCCAGCCCTATCACTCCCTAGGGCCTCGGGAATTGATTGAATCCAACAGAGCCATGGTGTATGCCGACAGGGTTATGACCCACGGTTTCAGGAGGCTAATGGACGCGTTCACGACAGCCATAGGCATAGGTATAGCCTACGCCCTCCTAGTTAATCCAGGCCATCAGGTCGCCCTACTAGCGGACCTCGTGTTCGCTGGGCTCCTCCTCGTAATCGGGATACTCTCTAGGACCCCCCTGGCCCTCGTGATCCCGTCGAGCCTCCCCATACTCCTAGTCTCCAGTACGCCCCTAAACCCGGACTATGCCCTCATTGCCGGGATAACGGTTATGGGTGTCCGGGGGTTGAGGCTCGTCTATGACGTAAGGGAGATTTTATCGGGGATGGGGAGGCTCGGCCGGCTGCTCGATTCTGTCATAATCCAGGCCGGCCTGCTCGCTATGATAACCGTGCTCGGAGGGAGCCTAACCATCTACATAGTAGAGTACGGGGCCCCCGGCAGTCACGTACACTCCCTGACGGATGCGTTGTGGCTTACGCTAGTCACGATAACCACGGTTGGCTATGGTGACATGGTCCCGGTCACGCCCGAGGGCCGGATGGTGGCCAGTATGCTCATGCTGGTCGGGATCGGCATGTTCACGTTCTTCCTATCGACCCTAGCGGCGGGCCTGGTGAGGATTGTCATGGTCGAGGGCGAGGTCTCGCCTCTGGAGGGTAGGAAGAGGCTGTTGATAGAGCTGATAAAGAGGATAGAGGAGCTCGACGATGACGAGTACGAGGTGCTGAAGAAGCACCTAGACGTCCTATACACTATAGCCACCGCCGATAGGAGGGCCGTGATAAAGATCGACTTGTCCCCGGAGACCCTGGGTGTGCCCTCGAACCTCGTCTCGACCCTGGAAGAGGGCGGGCAAGAGGCTTAGGATGCAGATATAGACTTAATATGGATGCTGATTAATCATAGACGCCGGTGGTTGTACCGGTTGTCGACTATGCCATTAGACGTGAGAGGCCTGCGGAAGTCCTTCGACGGCATCGAGGCACTACGCGGCGTAAGCTTTACGGTGAACGAAGGGGAGATATTCGGGTTAATCGGGCCCAACGGGGCTGGCAAGACCACTACCCTCCGTATAGTGGCTGGCCTATTGAAGCCCGACGCCGGCCGAGTATCAATTTATGGATTGGACCCGTTCCAGGACGAGGTCAAGGTGAAGAGGATTATCAGCTACCTGCCCGAGGATGCCGGCGTCTATAGGCACCTCAGGGGGATAGACTTCATAGAGTTCATCGCCGAGGTATACGCTGAGGATAAGAGCCTCGTGAGGGACATGGTGGACTACGCGGTCAAGACCTCGGGCCTAGGCACCAGGCTATACGATCCCATGAACACCTACAGCAAGGGGATGAAGAGGAGGCTCCTACTAGCTACAACGCTAATGACCAGGCCCAGGCTAGCGATACTAGATGAGCCGACCAGCGGCCTAGACGTGTACCACAGCGTCGTCATGAGGAACACCATAAAGGACTACGTCAGGGAGTCGAGGGCCGCCATACTATTATCAAGCCATAACATGCTTGAAGTAGAATACCTCTGCGACCGGGTGGCCTTCATAAACAGGGGACGCATAATCGCCTCCGGGAAACCAGAGGAGCTCAAGAGAACCTACGACGCAAAGAACCTCGAAGAGGCATTCATCAAGGCAGTCGAGGGGGAGGCGGGGCTAGAATGAGCAAGGTCTGGGTGCTTGTAAGGAAGGAGATCAGGGAGCTGTTAAGGGAGAGGATAGTCTTATTCGGCCTCCTCCTAGGCCCCCTGCTCATGTATGCTGTGATGGGAGGCGTAGCCTCGGCCTCGTTCTCCCAGGTAAGCCAGCAGGCCGCTTACAAGCCCAGGATAGCGGTCCTTACGAGCGACACCTGGAAGCCCGGAAACATAACAAGGGCCCTAGCGGAAGCCCTCGGCTCCCCCATATACACGACCGTAGACCCGGAGACCCTGCTTGGGAAGGGGTATGACGCGGTCCTAGTGATACCGCCTGGATTCGACGAGGACCTGTTGAAGGGGGTACAGGCTAGTGTCAGCCTCATCTACAAGCCCCGGACTCTGAGCTACGCTGAGCTCAGCAAGCCGGACCAGATAACGGGTATAGTGGATTCTATAGTGAAGTCTATCGTGGCTGAGAACCTGAAGAGGTACATGCCCGGCATAACCCCGGAGTTCCTATCTAGCCCCGTACGCTTCAACACGCAATTCTACTATAAGGGGGAAACGGTTTCGCCGCAGCAATTGATGGGGCTCGTGATGGGGGTCAGCATCGCGCTCCCCCTGGCGGTGCTCATGACGGCGATCGCGTCAACTCAGGTGGCCGCTATAAGCTTTGGCTTGGAGAAGGAGGCTAAGACCCTTGAGAAGCTGTTCACGCTACCCGTATCGAGGCGCTCCCTACTCCTGGGCAAGCTCATAGCTGTCACGGTCCTAGCTATTGGAGGCGTTATCAGTTACATGCTCGGCCTATACATCTACATGAGGATGGTCATGAACGTGGCCGCCGCTGGAGGGGGAGAGGCGCCTACTAGCATAGTGTTACCGGGCTACGTCCTGGGCCTCCTCGCGCTCGGCCTCGCCCTCACACTCTACACCAACATAGTGATCGGCTTCATAATCGGCTCACAGGCCGGAGACGTGAGGAGCAGCCAGATGGCGGCCAGCTACATAAGCTTCATCCTAGCCATACCCCTCTTCCCCATGTTCATGGGCCTCGACCTCACACAACTCCCAGCAACACTCAAAGCCGCCATCTCGATAGACCCATACGCCCTACTAGCCATGTTCGTGTCAGCAGGGATAACGGGGAAGCAGACCATAATAGCGCTATCGGGCATCGGACTAGTCATCCACGGCATAGCCTGGACCCTGATAGCGGCCAGGCTACTAAGCCCGGAGACCATGATAGTAGGCCACCCACTCCTCAAGAGGATCTCCAGGTACATGGCCGAGAGGCGTAGAAGGAGCCTCCTATCCACCTAAACACCCGTGGCCCTCTCAAAAGCCCATGGGCCCGGGCACTTACTCGTAGAGGCTGACCCCACACTCGGACACGCCAGGCCACTCCTTAACCATGCCGCGATCCACAGCGAACTTGACCCTAGCCCCCACTCTGACACCCCTCACCCCGGCGAGGACAGCCTTTACCTCAACTCCATCCAAGTCTATATACACGAGGGTGTGGTGTTTCCTGGCCGCCACATAAGTCACGACGCCATCGAGGGGTCCCTCGCCTAGGCTCACAGCCTCCGGGGGAAACGTTACTGGGACCCCCTTGCGGGGCGATAGGGGGGGACTGCACGCTACATTATGCCCCAGGAACACGGCGGTCTCAATACTCCCTGGGTCGTAGTAGGTGGATTGAGGGTCCCTCTCCTCAAGAACCCTGCCATTCACGAGTATGGCAAGCGAATCAGCCACCTCCAGGGCCTCATCCTGGTCATGGGTCACCTGTATGACTGTGATGGATTCGCTATGCGCGAGCCCGCGTACAAGCCTCCTAAAAGACTCCCTAAGAGGCAAGTCCAAGTGGGCGAATGGCTCGTCCAACAATAACACCCTGGGCCTGGCCGCCAGCACCGTCGCTAGGCTAGCCCTCTGCAACTGGCCCCCGCTCAGGGTGCCAGGCTTCCTGTCGAGCAAGCCCGTTATGCCAAGCCGTCTAGCCACCTCCTCGGCCAGCTCCCTGGCTTCGCCCCTCGGAGCCCCCCGTGCCTCGGCTGCTAGCACCAGGTTCTCCCTGACCGTCAGGTGGGGTAGTAGTATGGGCCTCTGGCTCAGCATCACCGTGTTCCTAGCCCAGGGAGGGTCCCTCGCGACGCTCACACCGTTGAATAAAACATCTCCACTATCGGGGTCCTCTAACCCGGCCAGAATCCTGAGGAGGGTTGACTTGCCACTACCACTCGGCCCCGCTATAACAGTGACCTCGCCCGGCGCTGCCCTTAGGCTCACATCCCTCAGGGCTACTACTCCTTCGTATCTCTTCCATATGCCCCTGGCCTCGACCAGCGGACCCCTAGAGTCCTTCACAACCTTCAACCGATCCCTATCCTGTGGCCCCGGCGCCCCCTTAAATCCAGACTACAGACCGTAGCAGAGGGACCCTCCCATCACTACATTAACGTCCCCGGCACACACGGTGTCTTGGGGGCTGGTCCGGGATGCACTGGTTCTGGGGCAAGGGCCTCCTAGTGGAGCTGAAGGGGGATAACGCAGAGTATACCGGTTTCGAGATACCCTGGGAAGCCTACAGGCTACTGCTGGGTGGAAGGGGCCTCGGAGTGCTAGTCTGGAGCCTCCACGCAGGCAAGACCCCTCCCGAGCCCCTATCCCCCGACAACCCGCTAGTTATATCTCCCGGGGCCCTGGTTGGGAGCGGGCTCTCGACAGCCAGTAAAACAGCGTTCGTCGCGAGGAGCCCACTAACAGGCCTACTCGGCAGATCTATGGCGGGGGGCAGGATAGGGTGGGAGATCAGGAGGACTGGCTACGACCTTATAGTCGTCAAGGGAGCCCTCGACGACCCCGGAATCCTAGTCGTTGATAATGATGGCGTGAGGATAGAGGAGGCTGGGAGCCTATGGGGTAAGAGGATAGGAGAGGCTAGGGGGGCTCTAAAGGAGAGACACCCTGGCTACGCCGACGCCATCATAGGCCCTGCCGGCGAGAACCTATCGGCCATCTCCATGATAGACGCTGGCGGCAGGCAGGCTGGCAGGACGGGGCTCGGAGCAGTCATGGGCTCTAAGAAGCTCAAGGCGATACTAGTGAAAGGCAACACCCCGCCAAAGGCGGCCGACAGGTCCAGGGTGTTGGAGGAGGCGGGGAGGCTCAACAAGGCTACCCACGAAGCCAGAGCCTCCAAGGCGCTAGTGGAGTATGGCACGCCGCTTATGCTAGACTATACAAACAAGGCCTACGGCGTCCTGCCATCGCTCAACTGGAAGAGGAGCACGCTATCCTGGTGCCCAGACCCCGAGAGAGCTCACGAGGAGCTATCACGGTTCGCCCCTAGATACAGGGTTGGCCGCAATCCCTGCATCGGCTGCGGAAGGCCCTGTACACAGGTGATAAGGGTCGGGGATTCGCCCAGCGTGGACGGCCCCGAGTACGAGACCGTCTACGCGCTGGGCTCCGATATAGGGATCTGCAACATCAGGGACGTGGCCTACCTCAACCATTTAGCTGACGAGCTCGGATTCGACACCATAAGCCTCGGCGCCACTATCGCCTGGGCGATGCATGCCGGCGAGAAGGGGTACCTGGATGGGGCCCTGGCGTGGGGTGATGCGGAGGAGGTGGCGAGGCTGGTCGAGGACATGGCTTATAGGAGGGGCAGGCTTGGAGCCCTGCTTGCCGACGGGTCCCGTAGGGCCGCTGACAGGCTTGGAGCGGGCCATGACCTGCTAGTCGATGTGAAGGGCCTTGAGCCCCCGGCCTATGATGCTAGGGGGTTGAAGGGCATGGCCCTGGGATACATGGTTTCGAGCAGGGGCGCCGACCACTTGACTAGCGGGGCCTATGCCTTCGAGCTGTATGGGAGGCTCTGGAGGTACTCCAGCGTTGACAGGCTAGTCTATGAGGGTAAAGCGCAGCTTGTCAAGGACGGGGAAGACTTGATGGCGTTCTACGATAACACGGGCATATGTAAGTTCTCCAGGGGGACTATATACCCCGAGAACACGGCTGGTCTAATCTCGGCTCTAACAGGGTACTCCTATACTCCGGGCGACTTGCTCCTCTCAGGCGAGAGGACTGTTACGTTGGAGAGGCTGGTCAACCTCTGGCTCGGGCTAGAGCCAGAGGTCCACGACGAGCTGCCTCCCCGTTATTATAGGGAGCCTATATCGGATGGGCCGAGTAGCGGCGAGGCCGTTGATAGGAGGGTTATGGAGGTGCTTAGGCGGGAGTATTATGCCGCCAGGGGCTGGTCTCCGGACGGGGTCCCTCTGGCTAGTACTCTAGTACGCCTTGATTTGGCTGGCGTAGTGCCCGGGGTCTTGCTGGGGTTGGCGCGTAGCGTGGTGTCCGGCTAGAATCCCGATAACTAGGTTATCATAGTATAGATATCCCATTTAAGCCCCAGAGGGGGTCCCTCCAAACCCAACGGTGGAAGACCGTGTCCAGGACCCTCGCAGCCATACTCGGCCTAATCATAGTCGCAATCGTCATAGGAGGCCTCGCCTACTACACGATGACGGCCAAGACAAAGCCACGCGAGCTAGTGATATACACCTACAGCGACTTCCTGGCATGGGGCGAGAACCCGGAGCAGGTCTGGAAGCAGGTCTTCGACTCCTTCGGGGAGAAGCACGGCGTCAAGGTGACTGTCAGGACCTTCGACGACGCCAGGACAGCGCTCCTCGCAGTTATAGACGAGTACCAGAGGGGTGTTAGAACAGCAGACCTCGTAATAGGAGTCGACAACCTCCTCGTCTACGAGGCCAAGAAGGCTGGGATAATTGAGTGCTACTACAGCCCAGTAGCAGAGGAAACGGTGCCCAAGGACATAGCCAACGTCCTAGACCCCAGCCACTGCGTGACGCCAATAGACTACGGGCTGATAACACTCGTCTACGACCCCTCCAAGCTCGACGACGAGACACTGCAAATCCTAGAGAAGGGGCCGACGCTAGAAGACCTGGCCAAGCCAGAGATCGCTAGCAAGCTGATAGTTGAGGACCCGACGAAGAGCAGTCCAGGCCTCTCATTCCTCTACTGGGAGATAGCGGTCTCGGAGAAGCTAATGGGAGCGGACTGGCGGGACTGGTGGAATAGCGTGAGGGACTACGTCTACGTGGCCCCCAGCTGGGGCGACGCCTACGACGAGTTCCTCAGAGAAGGCGGGACTAGGGGGATAGTAGTGAGCTACGGCACAGACCCCGCCTACAGCGCGTGGTACAACAAGGGAGAGCCTACGATACACGCCGCCCTAATCTACCACGAGGGAGAATCCACGGCGTGGCTGCAGGTCGAGGGGGCGCTGGTAGTCAAGGGCCAGCCCGGGACAGAGCTTGCTAAGGAGTTCGTGGACTGGCTCCTCTCACGGGACATACAGTCGCTATTCCCAAGCAACCAGTGGATGCTTCCAGCCAACAGCCAGGCGCCACTGCCAGACTACTACAAGTACGCCCTAACCCTAGACGATGTGGACGTGATAGCGAACAACCTACTAACGCCCGACGAGATACAGGCCAACTACGAGAAGTGGCTCCTCCAGTGGACACAATTAATGGGCCAAGGCTAACCAATACAAGACCGGATGCATAAGACTTGGCAAAGGCCTGGAGGCTAGCCGGCAAGCTACTACCCTGGCCCGTGAAGGCACTAGCCCTAGCGACGCTGCTAGCCTTCACCCTACCCCCAATACTCCTCCTATACCTCCTCCCCCGGTCAAGCCTAGGCCTGCTCGGCCAGCTCAACCTGCCATGGATACTCGAATGGACTATAATGCAGGCGACTGCCTCCGCCACCATAGCAGTAGCTGTAGGAGCCCCCGTCGGCGTCGCCAGCGGATACTACGGGTCGAGGATAGCCCGGCTATACCGCGTGCTCGGGCTCCCAGTATTCATGGCTCCATCGGTCGCGGTGGTACTAGGCTTCAGGTGGCTCGCCCAGCTACCCCATACGCCGGAGTGGCTCGCCCGGGCACCCCACGGGATCATAATAATACACTCATGGTTCAACATACCGCTAGCCGCCGTACTAGTATACTCCAGCCTGGCCGGCATACCGGCAGAAGTCTACGACTATGTCGAGACAGCGGGGATAAGGGGGTACAGGCTGTGGCGCCACCTGATACTCCCCGCCTCGATGCCAGGCATACTCTCCGCGTGGCTACTCACATTCATATACAGCTTCACGGGGCTGGCGGCCCCGCTCATGGTAGAGGGCGCCGCGTACAAGTACTACACTCTGGAGGCCTGGATCTACACGATATTCAAGGGATTCCCCGCCTACCGATCCCTCTCAGCCCTACTAGCACTACTCCAGGCATCCCTCCTAGCGGTGACGGCCCTCATACTACTACGGGTCCAGGCGAGGACTCCCAGGGGCGAGCTGGGCGAGAGGATCCGTAGGCCCAGGAGGGACCCCGCCTCCCTGGCCTTGGAGGCCTACTCTATCCTCCTACTGGGATACCTGTACCTCCCCCTCCTCGGAGTGTTCCTGGAATCTCTAACAATCCACGGCCACCTAACCCTGGAGAACTACAGGCGCCTCGTAGCCGGTCCCCTGCCAGTCCCGCCGGGGGCAAGCTTCTCCAGGGCCCTTCTCAACAGCCTCCTATACGCCGTCATAGCCATGGCTGGAGCCGTCACGCTCTCCATACCCCTGGTCGTGGAGAGGGATAGAGTGTTCGGCCGCCTAGCGGGGCTGGCTCCGATACTCTTCTCTCCGGTGACTGTCGGCGTCGCCCTATACCTCACTCTCTACCTCGCATTAAGGAGTGTCCTAGGGCACACGTTGACTATAGTTTTGTTGATCGGCCTCGCCCACGTCTCGATGTCACTGCCGCTGGCTTCGAGGGCCGTCGACTCGGGCCTCTCCAGGATACCCCGGGAGGCGGTCGAGTACATGTTGTCGATTGGCTTGAGGGGGTATAGGCTTCTCTATCAGCTGGCTAGGGTCGCTGGCCCGGGCTTATCGTCGGCGGCTCTCCTGGCTGTGGCGGCTAGTCTGGGCGAGTTTGGGGCTGTTCTCGTGTTGACGGAGCCTTCTACGTGGAGTCTTGGTGTCTTGACTTATCAGCTGTATGGGGGTGGTAGGTTGCTTGGCCCGGCTAGCGCGTGTGCTTCGGTGTTGTTGTCGTTGACATTGTTTAGTGCTTTTGTCGTGTCTCGCAGGGTTAGGGAGTGGTTCTAGTCGTTCCCCGTCTATAAGTCGGCTTCGCTGTGGTTCCTTTATCGTCGTCTTGTGTCAAGGATAAATACTATTGACTGACTGGTTAGATTGACTTGGTGGTCAATAAGTGGAGGGAGCTGCCCTAAGGCTCTCGGAACACCTGAGGAAGTACCTCCTAGCCTACATCATCATAGTAATCATAGCCGCTCTACCCATAGGCTACCATGCAGGCCCCTACATCAAAACCCATAAACAACTAATAAAAGACATTATAATAACGCTAGCAGTACTAACGCTACTCCCGTCGATGATCCAGCTAAGAGCAGAGAGATTCGGTGCTGAACTCGCCGGGAAGAAGCTGGAGACACTAGTAGCCCTAGCCATAATATTCGGCGTCGGCCCCATCGCGGCCATGATCCTAGCGGGACTCCTCCCCTCGAAGCCAATATCAATCGGGTTCGTGGCCGCGAACAGCGTGCCCGCTTCTAGTGCATCGATAGCCTACGTCCTACTCGCCGAGGGGAATATAGAATTTGCTACACTACTAGCCATAATCAGCATATTCGGCGCGCTAGCCGCGGTCCCAGCATGCATAGGGCTATACGCAAAGACCCTATCTGTGAGCATCCCCCTAGGCCTACTAGGCGAGTCGGTGGGCATTGCCCTGCTAACACCATTCATACTGGGACAACTGGCTAGATACTACCTGGTCAAGCACCGTGCGAAGGCGATACTAAGGGACTCCAGCGAGGACATGCCCTGTAAGAGAAGTAAAGGGTATACGAGTCTGGAAGAGGCGCTTTCACACATAGAGGATGCACTCGAATGCATCGAGAGAAGGCTTGGGAAGCGGATAAAGCCATACCTAAGCATATGGACGATAATAGCAATGCTGACACTCATAGCAACTCTAATCTCCGCGAAGGCCCAGCTACTAGTCTCGAAACCCGCACTGGCGGGGAAATAATAGGGCTCCAGGCATTGATATACGCTACAATAATAGCATCCTTGATCGCAGCGACTAGAGCACTACACCTATCATACGAGGACCACTCTGCAATGGCATTCATATCCCTGACCAAGAACGAAAGCGTAGCGGCTGCAGTAAGCGTTATGGCGATCAGTGCAACCGCCGCTGTCCCAGCCGCGTTGATACCGGCGATCCAGCCTGTGGTAGCCGTGTTATACCTCTGGAGCCTGCCCAGAGTTAAGGGGTGGCTCGGCGTTGGAACCAGCGCCCGGTAAATATCTGGATACACCCGTGGCGTGCTGGGGTGCTGGCCTTGGGGAGGGATAAAGAGGAGGTCAAGGAGCGGATCGTAGAGGCAGCGATGAAGATATTCGCTTCTAACGGCTACTTCAAGGCCTCAGCCTCTGCCATAGCCAGGGAGGCTGGCGTCTCTAAGGGGCTCCTCTTCTGGTACTTTAGGTCTAAGGATGAGCTTATCCTTGAGGTGGCGAGGAGGAGCCTACCGATAGACGTGCTCGACCGTTGCCTTGGAGAGGGGTTTGAGAGGGATCGCCTGCTTAGGTGTATAGGGGAGGGTTACCTTGAGAAGTATAAGGACCCGGTCTATAGGAACCTCATGCTCCATACCATGTCTATCAGAACAGTCTATCCCCAGGTCGAGGAGAGTCTAAGGGAGATCTGCACTGATTACACAAGGCGCGTGTCCATGGCGGTCTTTGGAGGCGAGTCGATAGAGTACAGGATCCGGGTTAGGACATTCTTCGGGAGCCTCCTCTGCTATACCCTGAGGCCTCCCCCGGACATCTCAGAGGAGGAATACCTAGAAAGACTAATAAATATAATTGTTAAATAATAGAATGGCGTAAGGCGTCCAGTGAGGGACCCCTCAACTACTAGTACTGTAGCGGCTACTCTATCCTCTTCCTATGCCTGTACCTACCTGCCTCCTCCTTAGAGACCACGTGCAGGTGGACCGGGTGATGTGGCGGTAAGCCGAGATCCCTCTCTACCGCGCTCTTCACCGCGTCCTCCTCCTCTCTCGTCAGCTTCCTGGGGGTGACGACCAGTATGTCTATGTCGCCGGCCTTCTGGGGCTCCAGCCTAGCGTGGCTCCCTATGATGAACACCTCGGCATCCCTAACCACCTTCTTTATCGAGGATGCAACCCTACCTGCTATCTCCTCCCAGTTCCTCAGCATCGACTCCCTCTCCGCAAGCCTCGGATCCACCACGCGGGGCAGCCTCCTCCTGGTAACCCCTCTATAGACCGCCTCTACCAGGATACTGCCGGCCAGTATCCCCGCGAGCACGGTTAACTGCCTCGGGTCCAACTGGTACATCCTCCATACGAGTATGGAGAGCGCCACGAGGCTGAGCATCGCACCGCCCAGAGCCAGTACCGGGTTCGCGCCAGTGGTCCTCCGGAGCCTGTAGGCTGCAAGGTTAACCGCGGCGAAGATTATGAGGAACCCTCCGCTGCCCGCCGTGCTTATCGCCTCCAGGCTGGTCCCCAGCGCTAGTAAGAGGCTGAGGACGCTTATGATGACTAAGCCCTCGTAGGCGCCCCGCCATATCCTCCTGGCGAGTATCTGCGGTGCCTCTCCATACTTCGCCACGAGGTAGCTCATCCTGGCGGTCCCGTAGAGTGTTGCGTTGATTGCGCTGCTAGTCGAGGCCAGGGCTGCTGCGACGACAAGCGTGGTCCCGGCTTCTCCGAGTACTGGCTTGACTAGGATGGCCAGTGCATAGTCCCTGGCCCTCTCAACGGTCTCCGGGGAGAGTGCACCGGCTGAGACCAGTGATATCAGCACGTAGACCGATATCACCGTGATGACGGCAGAGTATAGGGCCTTCCTAAGGACGGTAGTGTTCTCGGCATCGCCGGCGGTGTTGGCTATTAGCTCGAAGCCCTCGTAGGCGAGGAATATTATCATGCCGCCAGCTATTATGTTGACTAGCGGCGGCCAGGTCGCCGGGGAGAGCATAGACCAATCCACGAGCCTCAGCCCGACCGCGGCTACGAAAAGGAGTACGAAGAGCTTAAACGCTACCAGGGCCAATTCTATCCTCCCACTCACCACGGCTCCAAGGAAGTTGACTAGTGTGAGGCTCCCTATGGCGAACACGACTAGTATAGTGTACGCCTCGCTGTAGTGGCCTGGGATCATACTGGCTCCGTAGGCTCCGAAGGCGTGCGCATAGAGCGCTATCATGACTATGTAGCCGGCTAGGAGCATTATGTTCAACCCGCCGGTAACAATGTTATCGCCATACGCCCTAACAAGGAACTCTATCGTTCCACCCACGCTGGGGTAGCGGGCTGAGAGCTTCGCGTAGCTATAGCTGGTCAACAAGGCGATGAGCCCCGCGAAGAAGAAAGCAAGCGGGGCGGCCCCCCTGGCTAGCTCCAGGCTCAAGCCGAGCGTGGCGAATATCCCGCCTCCAATCATACCGCCGACTCCGATGCTGAAGATCTCCCAGTACCCCAGCTTTCCCCTCTCCAATCTAGACTCCTCTGACAGCGGTCTAGGTCTCTCATCGTTGTGGGCTTCTAGGCTCTCGTGGTGGACGCGGCGATTATTTAATGTATCTTACCACTAGCACCGCGCCTGCCACGTATACGATGGTCGAGAGGGCTTCGAGCAGGTGCACTCCCGTGGAGGCCGCTGGCGTCTTCTTGAGGAAGTCTTGTAGCGTTGTGAAGGTTAGGTAGAAGGCCCCGGTGAATATGGCTAGGCCAACCCACCTGTTTCCGAGCACCCGGTTGATGAGCCCCAGCAGGCTCATCCCCCAGACCCCAATATAGGATTCCCTCCGTCGAGCCTAGCTAAAAATGATTTCTATACAGTCATTCCTTCACTGGCTTGGCGTTATGCCACATCTCCTCCAGCCTAGAGGCTAGTCCTGATGCGAAGGCTGGATGCCTTATGAATACCGAGACCACGTCGTGGTGGAGGCTCGGCAGCCCTATTATCACCGTGTCGCAGGCGGCCATCATGTCAAGCACCGCGGCCGGGCTACTCCTGACCTCGATCCCCTTCTCTAGGAGCGCCTCCAGGGCTTGCTTGGGCGGCCTCTGGGTTGATGGGACGAGTATCCTCACATTAGGGGGGAGCCTGTCGATTAGCGGCGCTAGGAGGTCCCAGTATTCGAGGCTCTTCTCTGAGGCTTTGAAGGCCACGAAGTATACTGGTCCTTTGCATTGCGTTATCGAGGAGAGCGCCGCCGCGAGGCTCTCCTTTAAGCCATATACGAGTCTCACCTCCTCTCTCATCCCACCGGTCTTATAGGAGTTCTCAAGCTCCTCCGCCAACTCTTCAATCCTCCTCATAGCGTCTAGTGCCTCGACGAGCTTCCTCTGCCCGATCCTAGAGAGTGCCCTCCTGGGATTGACCGCCTCGTATAAGTGGTCTCTCCTGTTCACTAGCCCCTTCGCTTCGAGGCTCCTAAGCACATCGTATATGCGGCCCCTCGGTATCCCGGAGAGCTCAGCCAGCTCGACTGCCTTCATAGAGCCCATTTTCACGAGCGTTAGATAGGCCTTGGCCTCGTACCTATTCAACTCCAACAGTATCCTAATCCTAGCCTCTATCTCCTCGTTCAACCCGTACCTAGCCTCATACATGTGTACCCTAGAGGGCGGCTATATAGCCCGGCCACAGAGCCCATAGTCTCTGGGGGCTTCTAGGCCCATATAACCGCGCTTAAGAGGAACTGCAGTACAAGGCTGATCGACACGAAAGGCACGCTATACCTGAGGAACTCCCTGGCCCCTATCCTATACCCCTTCTCCTCGGCCAGCGTCAAGGCAACGTATAGGGCTGGTGCCGCTGCAGTAGTCATGTTGCTCGCGAGCGTGGCGCTCCAGGCCATAGCCCAGTACAGGGGCCAGGGGTCGAAGCCCGCTATGTGGGCCGCGTCCCTAGCGATGTAGAGGAATGTTAGTAGTAGGGCGTCGTGCTCCACGAAGGTGGAGAGTGCGCCCACGATCCAATAGGAGCTTGTGTACGCCGTGAAGCCGCCGTTACTAATCAAGGGGAGGAACTTCTCGGCCATAGCCTCCAACACTCCGTTGAACTCTAGCCCTCCGACGAGCGCGAAGAGGCTCGCATAGAATAGGAGGGCCCTCCACTCAACCTCCCCCAGTATCTCGTCGAAGCCAGGCCACTCCCTGTTACACCGCCTATACGCCTCCACGGCTAGTGACAGCAGGGCCGCGCCCGAGACGGTTATGAAGCCGAGGGGGACCCCCAGTAGGGGCCTGACAGCCATCCCCGCCACGGTCAAGGCGAAGAACAGCGTCGACAGCCAGAGCAGTCCCCTATCAACCCCATCCTCCCCGAACTCGATGGAGGGTAGCGTCTGGGGCTCTCTCCTGACGTATAACGCGTAGTATGTTGCTAGTGTTAGGAGGAATGTTATCGTGAGCAGTATGAAGCTACTCGGCCTCCCACGGCTCCATATGAAGTCGATGAACTCGGCCCCGGCTATGCTGTGGAGTAGTTGCGGCGGGAGGTCTCCCATTAGTAGCGCCGTCCCCATGAAGTTAGCAGAGAACCCGACTAGTAGCACCGCCAGCACGGGGTTGCCGCGGGCCCTCTTTGCGGCCTCTATTGAGAGGGCCCCGAATAGGAGTATGACGAGCACGTTGTCGACTAGCATTGATATGAAGCCCGCTGCTAGGGAGAGCATGAGGAGTAAGGCCCTGTAGCTGTTGACCCTCTTGACTATCCACGAAAGGACCACGCGGGAGAACCCGGCCCTCATCATGTACCCCGTTATAACCCACATCCCGAAGAGTATGCCCATGACGTTCCAGTCTATGGCGTTGAACGCGTCGACAGGCGTATACCCGGTCAACACTATCATAAGCACTACTCCTGCCAGGGCCGCGACAGCCTCCTCCACAACCCTAGCTATGATAGCCGTCACCACAACGATGAACAGCAGCAGCGCTAGTAGCTCCTCCACCATCTATCTCCATGCGAAGACCGTTGTGACAGGCTCCATTAATTAATGGAGCCTCCTAGACAACAACGACGCCACCAGGATAACAATCGCTATGGCCAACAGGGCTAGGAGCCACTTCAACCACGAGGACCCCCGGCCCGGCTTAACAGTGGAGAGGGCTCCACTGCCCTTGTTAGAGGTGTTCGAGGCCGTACTTTCACCCGGCGCTATCCCGGTCTCTATTGGCTCGTATAGAATTACGAGTTCCCTGGCCTTGTAGGATAGCTCTAATAAGACTCTACCGGTCCCGGTATTGTTGGCTAGGGGGTTCCCGTTTCCATCGTAGGCCTCGACCCTTAGGGTCTCATTGGTTACTATGGCTATCTCCTTCCTGGGCGTGTCGAGCACGACTATGTAGAACTCTTTGGCGTCTAGCCTGGGGAGGGTCCCTCTAACGGGTATAACATGGCCTCCCTCCACAGTGAAGGGGGGAGTACTCCCGGCCTCCTCCACGACGCCGCTATTGGTCCCCGGTAGCCAGTCTCTAATGGTTACCGTAGCGTTTACGCCCTTCAAGTCGATTGCGGCTCCACCGTATCTCCTCGTCTCCCCGTTTATCTTCACCGTGGGGCCTGCGAGGCTGGAGTAGTATGACTTGCTCGTGACTATATGGGCTTCTACATTGCTTGGCGGGTAGCTGTAGATTATGAACTCCATCCTCCTGTCCATGAACAGGGCCCCGGTTATATTGGCCGCCACCTCTCCCTCTAGGGCCCTGAGTACGAGTCCTTCGCCTCGGTAGAAGACGGTATTAGATATATTTATCACCGTATTATTACAGTGTATAGAGTCTAACATGATAGTTGTAAAGACCTCGCAACCAACACAGGAAACCCTGTCCAGACCCCTGGACTCGGCCAGGATATAGTCGCCAGCCATCCTATCTCCAATCATCGAGATCTCGGATGCCCCGTCTATAGTCAGGGAGCCGAAGGAGATCCTGGAACCCTCTATAGCCACGCTCCCAGAGGACAGGAGTATTCTGCCGGCCGTGAGGGTGGAGTTGGAGACCCTGATACGGCCAGCGGACAGGTTAACGCTATACCCTGAGATGGACGTGGCGTTCCCTCCCCTCACGCCCAGGAAGGAGTCCTCCACTACCAACTCGCCCAAGCCAGAGGTGGCGAGGCGTATATCTACACTCCCTCGCACAACGGTTCTATTCAACACGAGGCTAGAGGACGCACCGCCCGAGGCCCACCTGAGTACCCCGCCGGCCAAGTCCAGGATAGCGTTGGCGAATACCCCGCTGCCAACGCCAGCAAACTCCAAGCTACAGGGTCCCGAGCTGCAGGTGAAGTTCGAGTCCTGGACTGTCAGGCTACCATTGGGGGAGACGACCCGGACTGGGGCATTGGCTAATGCCTCGCTCAGTCTAGCGCCCGTCCCGAGGGGGAGGAACCCGTTATCCAGGCTGGAGTTCTCGAAGTGGATCTCGCCTCCGCCCTCCTGGCCAACGTATATGGAGGCCCCACGGCTCCCCCCGACTAAGAGTACATCGTTATCGGTGACAGTCACTGCCAGGAACTCCGAGTCCACGATGGATACGTCGCGGGCGGAGACTAGCCACTGGCCGATGCGCGAATCCAACACGACTACGCTCCTGAGTGTTAGGGTTGAGATGGTGATAGAGGTTAGAGCCGTATTCGTAGTGTTGACTATCTGGAGTTCCCCGTCGACGTACTCCGTGTTTCCAAGCAGTTCTATGAGCTTGATCTTGGAGTTGTAGATGTAGACCTCTATATCGCTGCAGGTGGTATTCCCGTTGACCATGAAGATGATATCTAGCTCCCCGATAACGGAATCCATCACGAACACGCTGCAAGCCCTGGTCGATGGATCCGGTATGATCACGCTAAGCCTATCATAGCTCCCACTATACACCACAGGCCCAGCACTACCATCGGGATGAACAAGCACAGCCGGATACATGGCTAGCACTAACACTGCAATGACAAGCGAGGCGAACTCCCTTCTACCCAGCGCCATCCCCCTATAGCCATCTAGCAATGGGAGGCCAGGTAACCTAGATAAACCCCCACCAGACACCAAGGCCAAGAACGGAGGCGGCCGTCGTCTAGCCTGGACTAGGACGCCGGCCTTCCAAGCCGGCGATCCCGGGTTCAAATCCCGGCGGCCGCACCACAACACCCTCCACACCATCGTAAAAACAATGATCCAGAACTATTCCCCCCACGCGTCCCACAACAGGCGTCTCCCTTATAAATAGATGAGACACAAAAACATGATCCCCTTACAACATTCAAGGTTCGCTACCACATCCAGGAGACACCGAGATATAAACACCCGGGGACAAGAATATCGATATGGGAGTGACAGTGGCGACGAAGAAGGTTACGATAGAGGTTGAGGTTCCCGAGGGTTTTAGCGAGGAGGCCTTGGAGAGGTTGTGGAGGGCCTTCACGGTATGGCTGTCTATGAGGAAGGTGAGAGAGCTGCTGAGCGATGAAGAACTGGAGGAGATCTTCTCCAGAGTGGAGGAACGGGTATGGAAGAGGCACGCGCAACAGTCCTCGACCTAAACGTCCTACTCGCCTCAATCCTAAAACCCGAAGGCTATACAGCAGCCACTCTACTCACCCTCCACCTAAGAGGAGATAAGCTATACGTCCCGGACTACGTGAAGGAGGAGTTCAACACGGTAGTAGATGATGTGGCGAAAAGGAAGGGCATAGACCCCTGGACCCTCAAAACAGCCCTCCAAACAATCCTAAAAATAACGACAGAAGCCAAGAAGAAGAGCTACAAGAAGCACCTAGAAAAAGCAAAAGACCTCGTGAGGGACCCGAAGGACACTCCATACGTAGCCCTCGCACTACACCTACGAGAACACTACAAACAAGTAATCATACTAACCTACAATAAGAAGGACTACAAATGCGAGGAACTCCAAAGAGAGGGTATAACAGTCCTAACACCAAGAGAGCTACAAGAGACCAACATATAAGCACCCGGGCATAGAATAACAAGCATGGGAGCTATGGTGGCAACGAAGAAAGTTACTATCGAGGTTGAGGTTCCCGAGGAGCTCTCTATAGGAAAAGATAGGCTTGAAGGGATAGCGCGGGCAATACTCTTCGAGGTCGCAGCCCAAGACATCTCCAAACTCCTAAAACCGAGCGAGGAAGAGGTAAGAGAAGTAATAGGAAGAGTTAGGAGGGGGCTACGATCACCCCACCAATAGTCATAGACACGAACGTGTTCATAGCCGCAATACTCAAGCCAGAGGGACCAACCCATGGTACGGTGAGAAACCTACTAACAATAACAGAGGTATACGCCCCAGAGATCCTGCTTGAGGAAACAATCAAACACCTCACAGAACTGGCCATCAAGAAGGGCACACCAGTCGAAGAGCTACATGCAAGGATGAAACTCCTAAAACAAGCCATAAAATTCGTCCCAACAAGCCAATACGAGCAATACCTCGACACGGCAGCCAAGCTCGTCAAGGACCCAGCAGACAAGTGGTTCGCCGCCCTCGCATTAAGCCTCTCCAAGAAATACAAAGAGGTAGTCATTCTCACCTACAATAAGAAGGACTACAAGTGCGAGGAACTCCGGGAAAGAGGTATAACAGTTATAACACCAGGCGAGATAAACCAGCATATAAGCACCCGGGCATAGAATAACAAGCATGGGAGTGGTGTTGGGGGAGGCGAAGAAGCTGGTTATCTAGGCCTCGCCGGAGAGCCTCAGGAAGCTCCTGCCCGATGGAAAGAGGGAGCTATCCATTTATGGGCTCCTCCGGGATTGGAGGATAGACCCCCAGAAGTTCAAGGAGGAGCTGAGGGAGGAAGAGTAGCGTGTACTACGCCGACACATACGCCCTCATAGAAATACTCCGGGGAACCCAAACTACAAGCCCTACAAGGCCATAATCACGAGCGAATTCAACCTCCTCGAACTCGCATACGCCATAACAAGAGACTACAGTCCCCACAAGGCCAAGGAGATACTGGAGAAGGTGAGGAGGGAAACTCCCATAATCCACCCGACAGACGAAGACTACGTAGACGCGGCTAAATTCAAGCTACAACAGAAGAGGAAGGGAAAGAACATATCACTAATAGACGCGCTCGGCTACACTTATGTCGGGATCTGATCAGACGGTTGTGGCGACATCAAACTTTACCGTCATACAGCGAGCTAGTGCCCAGGAGCCCAGGCAAAGTACGCATCCTGGATTGGCGGGATTGAAGCTGTGTCCATTCGATATCGGGCTCTTAGTGGTTAATTCCTCTCATGGGTATAGGCATATTAGTCCGCAGACTCTTGTCGTTGATGCTGGGAGAGGCGATAAAATAAATATCAAAATAAAAATAGATTTAAATAATAATTTATTGGAGTGTGTAAGAGAGACACTCAAGCTAACACCCAGGGACCAGATTAGGATTGAATACGGATTACGCCTAGAACCCGGAAATAGAACTAACATACCAGGAGCTAAGCCCATAAACCCTTCCCATATCAGCCTCCAGGAGAGAGGCGAGGGACCATACAACCTGGCTATAATCTTAGATGAGAAGATAGAGCCGGGCAACTACTACATAGTACTCAATGCCTGGGTTAAGATAACAGGCGGAGCCGAGGTAAAGTCGGGAACGGAATACGTAGTATTGTTGGACGTGGCGGGTTGAGGGTTCCTACGAGCCACTAGTTTTGGAGTTTCCGTGTTTGGAGTTGAGATTTGCATGGTAGTATATATTACAATTTGTAGATGACATGTCACGGTGTTATATACAGGTTGTAGATCCCAGCGGCTTTAATTTATCAAAGAAAAATTGTATACGTTTTAGAACCATAACAATAGCTAAACGGTGAAAACAAATGTCAGAGCAGGCGATCGAAGAACAGGGTAAAGCTGGTCTCTGGACCGCTGCCATCGGCGCACTATTAATACTAATCGACGGAGCGGCAGTCCTAGCAAGCGGTAACTTCTATGGATGGCACTATGCTAGTGCAACCGTCACGGGATGGATAGAGATAATACTCAGCATAATAATGTACATTGCCCTGTACTGGTACAAGAGCCACCCAGCAGCTGTAGGCTGGACCATAGTGATCCTAGCCCTGATAACCATGCCCTTCGACGGCGGATTCTGGACTATAGGAGCCTGGATCGCCCTGGCTGGCGGAGTGCTAATAGCCTACAGAAAATAACAGTAAAATAATATTTTTATTTTTTAGATATAGCCGGTTAGCCGCCTAGCAACCTCCTTCCAGGAACCTAAAGTAATTCCCTCCAGACAATCCCCCACCCGTTAATTAGAACTACGCAGGGGACCCCTTCTACCCTATAGACCATACACGAGTTCGCCCAAAAGGCATATTAGCCTATAGGAATCAATGGGCGTGATCCCCTAGGCAACAGCCTTCACTCTCTTGATTCCAACAACTTCTATTCAGAAGCTCTCTCCTCTGATAGGGTTTTTAGATACAATTCTATGGCTTCCCGAGTATTCTTAATCACCTTCGTCTAGACTACCGCCCCGTTGGATTTTGTCGTGCTTTGGCTGTATAACTGCGTCTTCGTCGAGAATTCCCCTTTCAATTCTATGTTAGATTTTGTCCCCGCCACTACCGCCTTGACCTGCTCCGGGCTCGCCCCTTTCAATTCTATGTTAGATTTTGTCATTATGTTAATGGAATATCTATAGGTGGCTGTTCATTTGACTTTCAATTCTATGTTAGATTTTGATCATAACAATGAGAAGATAGCTGAGTTCATGATCTATGGCCTTTCAATTCTATGTTAGATTTTGGAGACGGCTAGGAGGATGGGGGCCAAGTGCATAATTGTCTTTCAATTCTATGTTAGATTTTGCGGAGGCTAAGAGCTCTCCGAGAGCACGGAGTTCTCTATTCTTTCAACTTTCAATTCTATGTTAGATTTTGCAGACAAGTTCAAGCCAATAGAAGCCGAGGTGACCGTGTGATGTGTCTTTCAATTCTATGTTAGATTTTGAATGGAATACCATGGCCTTACGGCGATATTATATTACCTTTCAATTCTATGTTAGATTTTGTACTTCCTGAGCCAGTACCTGTAACTGGTCGGACTCTCAGGCTCTTTCAATTCTATGTTAGATTTTGCTAACAGACAAAAATATAATAGAAATAATAAAGGTAATGTACTTTCAATTCTATGTTAGATTTTGAAGATACTTGAAGAAGGCGTTTTACTGGCTTGGACGAATCACTTTCAATTCTATGTTAGATTTTGTTGCTTAACCAGGAGTTGCCACGCCACTTCAAGGATCGCCGTGTCTCTTTCAATTCTATGTTAGATTTTGCATTTGAGGGCCAGGACGGCTGGTTGAGTGACGAAGAGTTGGACTTTCAATTCTATGTTAGATTTTGGTTGAACGAGGCTGGCGTGCAGTACAGGACGCTGGACCCGCCAATAGAAGAACTTTCAATTCTATGTTAGATTTTGACGCGTCACCTGTCTGCGATCCCCCGACGCCACATAGCGTCTTTCAATTCTATGTTAGATTTTGACACTAGGCGACGCTATGTTAGTAATGGACTTTATAGTCTTTCAATTCTATGTTAGATTTTCTCCATAAAGACAGTCGCATACTACTTTATGATTCATGAACTTTCAATTCTATGTTAGATTTTCAGGGTGATCGCTAGGGGCTCTCCCTCCGAAAGGGGCGCATTACCTTTCAATTCTATGTTAGATTTTCGCGGCGAACTTCATCTGGAAGATGGCGCTTTTGAGGGTCTTTCAATTCTATGTTAGATTTTCAGTATAGCTCGGGCTAGAGGTTTCCTTTAGCCCTCTTCTATCGGTCAGATTCCCATCTTTAAAGGGAGCCTTTAACCCCCATTAAACACACATCCATACAGTGGATTCACTATGAAACTCATGACAGGGGCCGCCCTCATCATATTTATCCTTTACAGTCATGAATGTATATGTTTTGCCTGGCCAGGCCCGGAATTCCCGGATTTCCAGGGAATTTCGTCTTGTAGTTGATTGTGGGTGTGTAGAATCCCCGGGGCTAGAGCCCTGTTTTCCATTAACCCCAGGGGTTTGCCTGCTACGCCTAATTCCCGGGAACCCAGGGAATTGCTGTTTGCAGTGACTGTTGATTAATCTGTGTACGTGTTCCTCTAGAGGACCCTTCAGGTACTGTTACCACGATCACTCTGGCTCCATTGTCTCTTGAATTTTAGAGGGGTTCTAGCCTTCATCTCGGCTTCCGGCTTCGCGTTTGTTGCACTTTCTTAGCAAGTTGAGTATTTCGTCGAGGTCGAAGGAGAGGGCTAGTAGAGCAGTCCCCGAGGCTATTAGTGCTACAGCGCTTATGGCTATGATGTAGATTAGCATGGTGCGTTGGGATACTGGCTCCTCGTAGTGGCTGGGGTAGGCTACAGACAATGCTAGTATGAGGACGAGCATTCCGATAAACATCACCGCTAGCCCGGCGCCAGCGACCTTGGACAACCGCTAGAACACCTCCTCTACTATTCCCAGGCTGCATTAGGCCGTTATTAAGCGGGCGCGTAACGCTGGTGAAGAGGCATGTCTAGCACCCTCAGGCTTGCTGGCCACGTGCTACTTAGCCCGAGCTGGTAGCGGGGTTTATGAGAAAAGGGGGTTGTGTGTATATGGGGGTTCTCATCTCCTTGCCCCCGGTGTCTTGTTAGGGTAGGGTGGAGCAGTCGATCGATGCCACGTGGTCTGAGACAATGTATACTGGGTGTATTACTTGGCCCGACTGCACGGTCACGTCTGAGGACCCGTATATATGGCCCTCGATATGCATGCAGGCGTCCGTGGGGACGTCTCCCTGGGCGTAGGAGAAGACTATCCTCTTGCCCGTGTTGAAGGGGTCGCTCGATAATTGCTTAATGCCCCCCAGGTAGGCCTCGTACCCTGTTATCGTCCCGTCATCTGTTTCGAGCGGTATCGAATTGAATACGTACACGTCTAGGGACACCTTCTCGTCTTTGTGGTCTCCTGGGCTGGCTGCTGCGAGGCTGAAGTTGTCATTCGTCCATAGGACGCTCTTGCCCGTGGATCCGGTGTCTATGTTGAATTCCGTCTCGACGTCGATGTAGCCCTTCTGGTCGGCATAGTATCCCAGAGCCAGGATGACTATGGCGAGAATGAATAGTTTGCCTAGTAAACCCATGTCCTGTTACTCCGAGTCCTCCATCCTCTATACTCGTTTACCGGGCCTCCGGCCGGGTTAATAAGGTGATTACAAGCGTGGAGGGACTGTTACCTAGTAGCCGTTATTGGCTAGGGGGCGGTGGGCCAGTACTGGGATCTCCATGGTTTAATCAATTAATATAAGTTTAATTATATATTTAATTATATTATGTGGCCTAGGCGTAGGCGGTGGAACACTAGGGCTAACATAGCCCCAAGACCGCACCAGGCGGTGAGGGACCCCAGCATTAACACCCAGGGATACCTGAAAGCCGCGGGGACAGTGGCATCCGCGCTAGCACTATGAGGGTCTCCCAACGACTCTACGGCGAGATCGTAGATCTCCTCGCCGACAACACCACCCAGGACGTCGAAGTAGACTGCCGACTCGGAGGGCCAGTATAACGCCTGGAGGGTCCCTCCAATAACTCCCGAGACGACGAAGCCGAGGAATACCGCGCCCGAGAAACCAATCCTACCGCTTAGGTACGAGCCGATGAGCAGTGCTAGGGAGATGTATGAGGCGATCGAGAGTAGCCCCGATAGAAACAGTACTAGGAGTAACATTATCGAGGCGGCAGCGAATACTGTCTTCCATAGAGCACTCATGTTGCTTTTAGAGGTTAGCCTGTAGAGGAGGAGTAGTGGTGGAATCCACATGACCACCAGGTATAATGCTAGCGTGGGGAGCTCTCCAGCGTCTAGCTGCATAATGCTACTCCCATGCCTCAAATATTACAATCTAGTCTTAATAAACCCTAGTATTATATTAAGACCTGTATCTACTTGTAGCTCGTCGAGAGTGCTATCCTTGGGGGACCCGCGTTTTTCGTTGCGTGTAGATAGTGGCGGGGTCTATTTCTCTACCGTCTTCTAGGATGATCTTCGCAACGGCTCCGATCCTGTCGCCCTTCGAGTCGTAGACGTAGATCCTTCCCTCCTCCTCGTCTGTTATGTGGATATGCATTCCACTGCAGTATGGGTGGGTTTTGCTCAGGCCGCACCAGCATATTGATTTGAGTGTTTCCTCGTCGATCCTAGGCCCTCTGTCTCGGAATAGGATGAGTCGTGCCACAGGCACCACCAATAAGACAAACCTAAATAAATATAGAGAAAAGATTATGTTTTTAGGAATTTGGACGTGTAGGGGCTCTCCCCGGGAGCCCTCCTCCGGAAATGCCCACTCGGCTTCCCAGTCAACAGCTCCTCGAACCATGCTTCATGCTCTATCTCCTCATGCAGTATAGCCAGCGCGAGGTCAGCGGTCCTATAGTCCTTGCCCCACACATAGTTGAGTATCTCAGTATACACTCCCACAGCACAGCGCTCTGCATCAAGGAGGACCTTCAGCAGGTTCTCGATCGTCGGGTTCTCCGGGAGCTTTGCATCCATACAGCTGGCCATATCGGAGAACTCCCTGATGTCGTTGGGTAGTTCGCCTCCCAGCTCATAGATCCTTACTGCTAGTGCCTCGAAGTGGTTCCTATCCTCTATCCTTGCATCCTCAACTATCTCCTTTATAGACTCTCCCTCAAGCCCGGCCGCATGCATCCTCAGTATAGTGTAATAGTAGTATGTTGTGAACTCCGCCGCCGCGGCTCTTATGAGCATGTCGAGGAGCTTCTTTACATCAATCCCCGCTTGCTCTATGAGTTCTACATTCCGCCTAGCCATTCTAAACACCTTGTTGTTCGAAGTCATATCGAATTAGAAATCATTTAAGAATATATGCTTTCCACACCACCTAGTATATACAATATAAAATAATTATTATAAGAAATATTTATATATTATTATGGATAAGGCTACTATCAACACAGCAATAGCCGGATAAGAGCTCTCCGGAATAGGGGCCGAGAGCGGGTTAGAGGTCACATCGACCCGGGACGCCCCCTGCTGGCTGGGATAGACCTGGGCCCTTGTAGTCTCCGCAGCAACAACGGGGTCACCGCTGCCAGCATTTATGGCATACCTAGGTATTATCAGAATTAGATCGTCGCTGGGGTCGGCCGGGTTCTTCAAGTAGTCAATATACCGGGTGAATGTGAAGTCCCAGACCTTGTTATCTGGGTCGACCAGCGTGTAGTTGTAGAGTCTAGGAGTATAGCCCGGTTTATAGACGATCTTATACTCGGCCCCTAGAATTACTTGGTTACTATCGTCCTTTAACTGGTAGCCTGTGGCTGTATCATTATCGACGTCGATGTAAACCGTATAGTTGTAGTCGTAGATGTATGACTGGTACCATTCGTAGGGTTCTCTAACTGATAATCCAATGTATAAGTTTAGGGAGTCGGATGTCTCGTTCAACCAGGTTATATCTAGGTTTCCACTGATACTAGAATTAACCTCGTCACCAATCACGAGGTTCCAGCCAGGTATATTCTTGTCATAGTTGTACATGTAGTAGTCTGCAGTCTGGACAGAGCCATAACCGATATAGTCGTCGGAGGGGGCTAGATCGTATACTGTCGGCGTGGTTTCACCCGTATTGAGTACGGCGGTTCTCGCCATCAGGTAGAAGGAGTCGCGTATGAGCGCTCCGTCGGGCAGGGTCCTGTTGACCGTGATATATAGGTAGTAGTCTCCCTTGTTCGCGGTGAAGGCGTCGCAGTATCCGATAAGGGTGTCGTCCGGTTCTTCATTCTTGACTATCTGGCATACCAGCGTGTTTGTCTCGGTGAAGTTTACGATATGGACTACGTAGTCCCATAGAAAGTCTCTGAACTCTACCACTGGGGCGCCTCTAGTAGCGGTGTCTTTGTTGGTGTCGAGGAATATCTGCCACCAGCTCCTGAAGCTGCCTTTGCCTCCTTGGAAGGGTGCTTCTAGTCCTATCCGGAAGGTGACGTAGCTGTTATTCATTTTTATCGAGACGTTCTTTATGTCCATGTCGGAGCCAGCCCATGAGGGGCTTGATTGGCTTCCTTGCTCTCCTGGTTCAGCTCCTACCATCTCGTAGTCGTTGCTGGAAGCTTGGGCATCAATTAATATTAAATTTAATAATAATATTAATATTAGGAGTATAGTTAATCGTTTACCTCCCATACAAGTGCACCAAATCGAATACAAGTAATAACAGGTTAATAAACTTTAATACATAAAAATAAAAAATAAAATAAAACGTCTTTATTCTTAGACTAACAGACGCGCTCAAGCAACATCTAGAATCCAAAGACCAGTGCCAAACACCAGGCAGAACCACGGACCTTTACCCGGACAGCATCAAAAACCCTCTCCGCAATATCCTTCTAGCAAGGGGACTCACGGCCAGCATGATGGTGTAGAATATCACGCCAGACACCGCAATATGGAGTATAAGCCCCCATACGTCACGGAGGAAGCTAGTCACCACAATAGAATACGCTCCACTATAGTAGTAGTACGAGTAGGATGCCGCCAGCGCCAACACCAGACCCGCTACCTCGCTATGGGGAGGCCTGTAGTCAAGCCTCTTCGAGAGAAGCCTGTGGTAGTAGGCCAGGAGGACAGTGTAGACTGCTATGAACGACGACAATAGTATGGCTACCGGGGCCAGTGCATCTCCGCGGTAGACCCACATTAACGGTACAGCCGCAGTGTAGGCTACCAGCATAGCTGCTATATTAGCCTCCAGAATCCTAGTCATGAAGGTCCTATAACCGGTTGCAAGGCCCTTCCTGTCGCTCGTGTCGAGGGCGATGAGGGCTGACCTATAGATCCCTATGACTCCGAAGAGGAACGCGTATACCGTGACTAGTACCATGACGGGCCACGCCCCTATATAGGCTGGGTTAAAGGTTGTAACCACGGGTTTAGCCATTCCAGTGAGTACGGCGGCTATGAACCCGGCGAATATGAGGTATAGTCCCAGGCTGGTCCCGACATCGTCCCCTGAGGGTTTCCTGAGAGCGCGAGAGTAGAGGGGGGTTGCGGTATAGGATCCGGCCTGCAGTAACGGTGTCTCGGCCGAGAGCCCCACGTGCAGGTACGCAACGGACGCCGGGTTACCGGTTACCCACGAGACTATGGGTCTCATGAGGGAGCGCAGTATCCCGATCATGTTCCTTGCAAGGGGCGTATAGAAGCCCCGGATCCAGGACTTAGCAAGCGGCCACTCGAACCCGCCCCGGAGCATGCCACGCCTATACGTTAGTAATAGCATAATCGACATCGAGGTTACAGTCGATAGAGTAAGCGCGGCTATGGCTCCGGGATACTTGTAGCCTAGATACGTTACTAGTGTAAGCGCGGCTAGGAGCTTGACCGTGTCCCCAGCAATCCTAGCCCCCGCGAACCTTGATGGCATCGTAACCGACGTTATACTGCCCAAGTACACGTGGACCTGCATAGCCACTACAAGCGGGACCGCCAGTAAGAGTCCCCTAAAACCATAACCCAGCACAACCGATTCAACCCAAGCCACGGCTATGTATAGGGGGAGCGAGGCTAGTGAATAGAGGAGCGTCAGCAGGAGCCCCGTGGATCCAACACCACTCCCAGCACGCCTAGCTATGGCCCTCTGGGCCCAGTAGGCCCACTGGTTGACCGGGAGGGAGAATAGCATCGAGAAGGATACGCTCAGGCCGAGCAGCGCATAGTCTCCAATGTTAAGCCTCCTAGCCACGACTATAGTATATAATATGCTGGTAGCCATCCTCCATAGCAGCGAGACGTAGAGCGATATACTACTGTAGACCAGCCTAACCTCTCCAGCCCCCAATACCGACCGCACCTTCAGACGCATAGACCCTACACGATCTTCACCCGTGTAGAGATCCTAGACCTGGCCAGCCGCTTGCGTATAGTCCACCTCGCCCTATAGTCTATACGCTCACCTTTACATTTACCCCCAAGATACGAAACCCCATCCATATAGTCGTCCAGAGGAACCCCTAGACCGCATAGAGCGAGGGGAGTAGCTAGGAACCCGTGGACCACATCACCGGTAGCTGACACAAGATCGGGGTCCTCAGTCGCCACCGCCAGGACCCCGAACCGGGAATGATTAGTTACAGTCCTGGAATCATCTATGGGCGTCTCATAAGTAGTCCCTGCCACAGGATGCCGCTCAAGACCATAAGTAAATACGATAAAGTCGGGTACATGCGGGCCCCAGAGGAGATCCCTGGAGTAGAACGCATAGAGACCAGCCTTTTCAAGCAGGTCTATGAGATCCCTTCTGATGCTTAAGTCATTTAGCAGGATGACGTATTTTGGAGTAGCCTTCTTCGAGCCAGAGGGCGTAAACGCCTTAGACTCCCTGGAGTCAGCTCCCCCTGGTATATCATATGTTATTCCTTTCCCGGTGATGGCGGTAGCGACTCTGTAGGCCAGCCAATATCCCCTCCTAAGGACCCTCCTTAGAGGCCCCCTGGCTATTGCAAAGGATAGCTTTACCAGCTTGGGGTTCAACTTTATGTTCTTTTCAGGTCTATCGTCGAAGGCTGAATCAAGGCGGAGTATAGAGGATTCGTCCCGGGCTCGTACGGCGTATCCGTTCTTGTAGAGTAGAGAGTTGAGCCTTACCACCCCCTTGTATTCTTTGAATCCGTGGTCGCTCACAACGATTAGGTTGTCCGCCCTGGACCTGCTGTAGGAGACCATCGAGTCTAGCTCCTCTAGAATGGATTCCAGGTATCTCTTGCCATTTTGGGGGAGGGCCTGAGGGCATCTATGTAGCAGGGCGTCTGGTAAGTTGATTGTTATCCACACCAGGTCGTATCCAGCGTCGATGAACCACTTCAGCATGGAGTGGTAGAGCCTGATCTTCTCTCTAGCGTACTCGACAACCCTATCGCAGGACAAGGTCCCCATGAATTTGTCTATTAGTAGTGATAGTTTCTCTAGGTCGATCGATTCCCGGAGTATAGAGTCGTCTGAAGACACGGGTTTCGGCGTGAAGAAGTCGAGTGAAGCCACGAAGCCCTTCCTAGCCCTTAACGGACTCAGGGGATAACTGGGGATTGGGTTTATGAAGGCGTACTTTGGATTGTGGCGCGGGCCAGCAAGCTCTATGATCTCATTTATCCTAGGATACTGTAGGTCTAGGCTCGTCACTATGTCGAAGGACCATCCGCCATCGCTGCTCTTATTGTACTTGAAGAAGTCGTATATCCCGTGTTTGCCCGGGTTCACGCCGCTCATTATGGAAGGCCAACTGGAGTAGGTCAACGGTATAAGGCTATCCATACTGTATAGGTTGAGCTGTGACAGGCTCGGCATGCTAGCGGCCATTTCCGGGCTTAGGCCGTCGAAGCCCAGGACTATTACCCTAGTCATTCCCCTTGCTCCCATGCTGTAGCCCTTGGGGGTGTAGACGCTTTATATTGTGGCGTCTCGTATGAGCAACTCGCAGGGGTTCCTGGGGGGACCATACTTCAGCCGGGCTATCGCTTGGTGCCATCTAGCCCTGGCCTTGTTGAACTGCATCTTCACAAGCCTTCTAGCGGTTCCCCTTCTCAGGGCGGCCGGCATCCTCACCAGCAGGCCCAGGAGTGGCCTGACGACGTTTATGAAGGGCTTCACAACGCCCTGGTAGTCTCTGACCGCATCCTCCCTATAGTCCTCCACTAGGCCTAGCAGGCGGTAGGCCTCGTAGACCGCTCTAGGATCGCCGTGTAGAAACGGGTTGTCGCCTCCATAGTGGAGGCATCCCGTCTCTACTATCCTATACTCCCAGCCACGGCACGTCATGTTCCAGTAGATCCACGCGTCCTCGTAGGCGTGGAGGGTTTCCGGTATGGGTGGTATCTCCATTAATGCCTCCCTCCTCAGTAGCGTATCGTGGAGCCCACCCCTCACCTTGAACCCCTTGATCTTCTTCTCTAGATTCCTCTCGGGTTCTAGGAGGTCTCGGTTGACCCCCCATATGATCCCCACCCGGTCCTCTGAGACGTATCTCTTCGCCTCACTCCACCAGCCCTCAAGTAGTACGGCGTCGTCGTCTAGAAACATTAGCCATTCACCAGTATATTCCTCTAGGAATAAGTCTATAGCAGTCTGCCTAGCGGTCGCCCGCGTCACCACTCCACGGCCGGCCCTAGACCTTGTTACGAAGACCTCTTTCCCATGCTCTCCAGCCCAGGCTCTTATAAAGTCGCCGGTCCCATCGTATCCGTCATCGACTACGATCATGGCGTCGTAGGGGACTTGGAGGGAGGACTCCAAGACCCTCTCCAGCAGCCTTCTACCGCGCCGTCTGATGCTGTTATAGGTGATCATGGATAGCACGATTCTCTGCAATTATCCTCCTAACCCTCTGAACAACATGAATGGGGGCATTAATAAAATCACTGACGAGAACCTAAACCAGTGAACACCCATGGAAGACTAGCCCCCGGGAGGTACCGCTAGACACTGACCGTCTAGAGGGTGTAGGCTTGCAGCACAGGATGCTCGTGGCACACCACAGCTTTCACCACGGAGGCGAGACCCATCTAGTCAACAACGTTATACGAGCCCTATGCGAAACCGGTTTCGAGGTGCCGTTAATCGTGACGGCTACGAAACCCTCCAGGGAGGCAACAAGGTTTCTCAGGGGCACCTGTGTAGGCGGCGTATCCTACATGATCCCAGTCGCGACTAAGACCTTCTTCTTCTACCAGAGGCTCCTGCTCAGATGGGGGCTGAAGAGGATCCTAGGCGCTGGAACTCCTCCAGCGGATCTAGTGTTCATAGACAATCCCTTCTACAAGAACCTAGGCAAGACGGTGGCCGGTATAGTGGAGTACGTGCACTTCCCTCTCGAAACCCTACTACCAGAGAACTACAAGATGCTCCCTCCAGAGGCGAGGAGGGAGATAGAACCCTACTTCAGGAAATACAGGAAGTCTCGTATAGGTAGGATATACCTTGGAGCCTTCACGCGGCTAGCCAAGAGATACATGCGAGGCGATCCACACTCCGAGGCAAGCCTCCTACTGGCCAACTCGACCTGGACCAACCGCCTGTTAGAGATGCTCTACGGCCGGGGAGGCATAGTCCTCCATCCGCCCATCGACTACGGATACATAAGCCGCTTCCGGAGCCGCAGCAGGGAGAGATACGTGGTCTCTATAGGCAGGATAAGCCCTGAGAAGAGGTTCGAGGACATAATCAAGGCTGTCAGCCTAATAGAGGGTGAGAGGCCCGGGGTCAGGATAATCGGATCCTACGCGAGGAGCAACAGATGGTACCTGGAGAAGCTGCTGAGAACCGCCAAGAAGTACAATGTAGATCTAGACGTCAAGCTAAACCCCTCCTACGACCAGCTGCTCAAGCTAGTGGGCAGGAGCCTAGTCTACGTGCACTCAGCGATAGGTGAGCACTTCGGGATAACGATCCTCGAAGCCATGGCACTGGGCCTCCCGGTGGTCGTACACAGGAGCGGCGGCGCCTATCACGACATAATCGATAGAGACGTCTATGGTCTATCCTACGAGACCCTAGGGGAGCTGGCCAGCAACCTACGGGTCCTACTAGAGGATGAAGAGGCCTACAAGAGGTATTCCACGCTCAGCATTTCACGGGCTAGAGAATACGACTACCGGGTGTTCCGCGAGAGGTTGGCTGGCTTACTTGAGGGCTTATAGAGGCCAGAGGCCTCGCTGTCCTCGGCGTCCCTTGCCTCCGCTAGGTATTTCGCTATAACTGGCAGCCCTATCACGTCGGTCCCCGTGAATAGTATACGCGCTAGGAATGCGAAGGCCACCGCCTCGTTCACAGGGATGTTGTATAATGCTACTGCTAGGGCCGCATAGCCGGTCTCCTGTAGACCCAGCCCGGCTATCGTGTAGGGGGCGTAGATGAATAGCGGCGTTATCGAGGCTATGAATATGAAGTCTAGGATCCTCAGGTCGTAGGCCGGATTTACGGATTTTAGCACGGCCATGGTAGCTAGCCCGTTTACTATCACGGAGGCTATTATCATTATGGACGAGTAGACGAGGTATCTCCTGTCTAGGTATTCCTTGTCTATCTTGACGTTCCCGGCAAGGCTGAGCGCCTTCTCTCCTATATACGGTAGTTTCCCTAGCAGGGATAGTACCCTCTTGTTGTTGAATAGCACCACGTAGAGTGCGAGGGCTATGAGGAGCAGCATGAATACTCCAATCACCGAGGAGTATATTATGACCCGGCTCAGTATGCTGTCATAGAATTTGATCCTCCAGACAATGTATACCGCGGCCAGCGAGCCTATCAGGGCCTTGGTAAGGGAATTCACAATACCAACCAGAAAGACCCCTGATATCCCCCTCTCCAGGCTGGTAGCGCTCATCTTCGACAGGAAATAGGGCGTGGTGAAGTACCCTGACCTCATCGGCGTTATATCGCTCAGCAGTTGCCCGGCGAAGCTTGCCATCACAACCTTCAATGCGGGGGGACGCTCACCGGAGCTGGCTATCGAGAACTGTAGGGCCAGTGCTACGAATATGGAGGCTAGTATGTAGAGGAGTATCGAGGAGAGAAAGTACTTGGCGTTTATGCGGGAGAGGGTCGCGGCGATCTCGTGGGGATCGCCGATCTTGTAGAGGATTATGAGGATTATGAGGCTGACTATGAGGTATTTTACGTTAAGCTTAACGCCGCTGGCATTCACCCGCTTCTCCTCCTCCAGGCCTCGAACCGGATCTTTACGAGGGCCTTGGCCTGCCTAAAGGCTATGCCGGGGATCTTGGATGGCTTGTAGACTCTCGTATCGCCTGTGGGCCTTGGCCTGTGTTCTATTGGGATCTCTATGGTCTTGTATCCTTTGAGGTGGGCTTTTATGGTGAACTCGGTCCAGAAGCTCTCGACCATGTATTTGAACTCTGAGGCTACATCCCGGGCTACGGTGGTCTTCGCGAGTCTAAAGGGCGATGTTATATCCTTCACGTACCATAGCCAGAAGGCTATCTTAGACATGGACTGGAATGTGGCTGACATTAGTTTGCGGAACCAGTTATCGTTGCGTTTAACTCTCCTGCCAACGACTATATCGTACTTGTCCTTGTACTCCCAGAGCTTCCAGAAGTCGTCTGGGTTGTACTGGCCGTCGCTGTCCATGAACAACACGTATGGCGCCCTCACGTGTTTCAACCCGTCTATTATGCCGTAGGCGTAACCCTTCCTCTCGTCAGATAGTATCGCCCTTAATGGTATCTCTCGGCTCAACTGTTTTACCACGTCCTTGGTCCCATCGGTACTCCCGTCTTCGCTAATCACTATCTCCCCGTCTATCTTGGAGAGGATTTTCTCATGGATCTCGGCGACTACGTCGGCTATGAGGTCGGCTTCGTTGTGGACGGGGAGCAGGACTGAGACCAGGGGCCTCTCCACGTTGACGGTGTCAATTATCTCTTCGCTAGCCATCGGGTCTCTCCCGCAGGGTCCCTCTCTATCTCTCCCTCTCCATCAGGATCTTCTCATCGACATACCCCTTCCTCTCATGGGTCTTCACATACCACTCTATAGTCCTTCTAAGCCCCTCCTCCAGCGTCACCTTCGGCTCATACCCGATCAATCTCCTGGCCTTGGTTATGTCGAGCCCCCTGCTTATCACCCCTACAGGCTTGCTCTTGTCGAATACCAGCTTGTTGGGGCGCCAGCCCATTATCTTGAATATCAGCTCCGCTATGTCCTTGATCTTGTACTTGACTCCTGTACCCAGGTTCAGGGGTGTTCCATCGTCTATCTTCTCGGCGGCGAGTATGAGGCCATTCACGATGTCGGAGACGTATGTGAAGTCCCTCTCTTGTTCTCCATCGCCCCAGATTATGTAGGGGTCCATGCGCTCGAAGGCCTTGTAGATTAGGGCTATTATGGCGTGTGTCTCGTTCTCCCTAGGCCCGTACACCGTTACGAAGCGGAGGTTGGCGCCTTTCAGCCCGTATTGTTTTATGAATGCTATCAGCTGTGCCTCCCCCATGAGCTTAGACCAGCCATACAGCTCGTCGGCGCTGAGGTAATCGTCTAGCTTGAAGGGGTCACTGTCCTCCTCCTTAATCAGATAATCACGGTACTCGTCTGTCTGTAGCTTGGGCGGATAGACGCAGGCGCTGCTCGCGTAGACGACTTTCTCGACACCAGCCTTTAGGCTCGCCTCGAAGGTGCGATGGTCTATGGCGAATATCGAGGCTACATCTGCTGGATGTGTCGCTATATATCCCCTCCCACCGTGTACGGCTGCTAGATGGAATACTATTTCATTGTCTTTTAGCACTTTGACTATCTTGTCGAACTCATCGTACTCCAGGTCCATCTTGATTATGTCGATTTTATCCTTGCTCTCAGCGAGGTTCTCCATTTTACCACTGCTGAAATTGTCGATGACCGTCACCTTTGCTCCTAGCTCTACGAGCTTGTCGACGAGGTGGCTTCCAATGAAGCTTGCGCCGCCAGTCACTACGACCGGCTTCTCGACCCAGTATTTCTCGTTGAACACTATAGGGCACCTGGTAGATTATTCCTGTGTTACCTCTCATTCCCAGCCCCTGTTATAAAACTTTATCAATTAACTAGTATCTAGTAAAATATAATAAGATATTCATATAAATACTCGTCAAGCCGTGCCAAGATACATATCCCTGGAGCCGCAACATTACGCGTCAATACTAGACAATTAAACTAATACCCGGGCCATAACGACGCCCCGGTGAAGGATTTATTGCCAAAATGGATGACAGAACAAGAGCACTACACCATAAAAACCCGCGGAATAATACCGAAAGAGGGCGGCATCCTGGGAGTCTGGATATCCAGCCTAACATACGGCATAATACTATCAATAAAATACATAGATAACCCATACCTCCTAGCAGCTTTGATAGGGGCAATAGCAGCGCTACCAGCAACAGGATTAGCACTAAACAGGAAACCCGGGAGGGAGAGAGCAAAGATAATCATCCCCATAGGAATACTCTTCCTACCACTCGTCCTAGACACACTCCCGGGCTCCATCTACTACCTCATCCCAACAATCACACTATTGGTAGGAGCTGCGATAGCAACAGGGCTATCACTCATACTAATAGGGGGACCACTCGTATCGGCCGTGGGAGGCGCACTAGCCCTCGCAAGCGGCAACCCCATCTACCCACTCCTACCACTCACATACTCCCTCATGACAGTAGCACTAGCGGGAGCAAGGGTAACCGGGAGGTACAAGGAGCTAACGCTTACAGCCTCGCTGGGCGGCGTAGGAGTAGTCATAGCAGCACTCACCCTCTCAAACACCTGCACAGCCTCCTCAGCAATCCTAATACTAGACGTGCTATTGAGGCTAGCAATGATACCAGCCGGCCTGTACGAGAGGCTTAGCTTAAAGCAATACGGGTTCCACGAACTCTTCCGGAGCCTGCTAGTCCTCGGAGCCGTAGCTGTACCCTGCACCTAGCCCCCTGAGAGGGCTTCTTGTGCCTCCTCAAGGCTAACCCTAGCTCTATGCCTCTCAACCATCTTCAAATGCTCCGCATCGCCAGCCGACCCCTTAAGCCTCCTGGACAGGTTGGATATGGTCTCCTCGTGCCCGTAGACTATTAGCTCGTCGCCCGGCTTGATCACGGTCTCCGGGCCCGGCGCTCCTATATAGACTATGCCACCATCCCTGCCACGCCTGTAGATTCCGAGGACTACCACGCCCTCATCCCTGAGCCTCGTCTCCCTCAGCCTCTTCCCTGCCAGCCAACTGTCCTCGCTTACCGTGAAGCTCGCTATCGTGTAGCCGTGGCCGACTCCGAGGAGGGACTCATAGTCGACAACCCTTATACTGGTGAACCTATCCAACCCCCACTCTATGACCCTACCAACAACCTTGTCTATCTTCTCGCTAGAAGCAAATACATACAAGGCCAGTAGCCCCGCGGAGAGCACGAGTAGCCGTGCAATGGCAGTCTCCCTGGTCTGCCCGATGAACGTTAGTATTAGCGTGGCGAGCACGCCGGTGAACCCGGCGCTTCCCAGGAGTATCAGGATCCTGATTATCCTCCTCCTGACCGGGTGGTTCACTACGTACTCCGACTCGCTCGTCGTGAACCCCACTCCCGAGAAGGCGGACTGGGCCTGGAAGCTCGCCACGTCCTTCGGGAGCCCGGTCCTCTTCAAAGCAGCGGTGGCAATCTTATTTATTATTATACTTACCAGTATTATCGTTAGTAGCGTGATTAACGCCTCCACCGGCCATACTCCCTAATAGACTACAGGATAGTATGCAGTGGATATAACCATATGGTACAAGGCTGATAGGACACGCTGGGGGCATAGTGAAAGATTGAATAGTACAACGCAACCACCATACACTCCCAGGTGCACAGGACAGTGATTCCGATAAGGGAACAATACCTCTCCTGGCCAAGCCAGCTAACAGAAACCTATTCTAAAGCTCTAGAAGCACGGCAGGGCAGTGTAGACCTGGGAGAACACCGGCTGGTCCTCGGATGTGGTATGGGCGGCTCCGGCTTCTCCCTCTACGCCATAAAACCGCTCATGGAGGAAGCGAAGCCCTACATAGTAGAGCGCTCCGACCGCCTCCCAAGCTATGTAAACGATAGGGACCTGGTAGTCGGCGTAAGCTACTCTGGGGAGACCTACGAGACAATATCATGCGTGAGGAAGGCCTTAGAGAAGGGGGCGAAGACGGCGATCGTAGCGGGCAGGGACAGCACCCTATACAACCTCGGGGTCAAGAACAAGAGCGCTATAGTCGGTATAGAGAAGAAGGGGCACCCCAGGTCAAGCCTGGCATCACTGGTAGGAGGACTACTAGCCCTCCTCCTAGGCGATACTGTAAAGGACCAGGTAGACGTGATAGCGGGCCAGCTGCGAGTCGGGAAGGCGGAAGAGATAGCCGGGGAGGTGGCAGGGCTAATATGGAACCAGGGGGACCCCCTAACACCCATAATAGCGTCGTGCGGCCCCCTCGGGTTCGTTGCAGAGCGGTGGGCCACGGAGCTCGCCGAGAACGCGAAGCACCCAGCTCTAGTCGAGATCTTCCCAGAGGCTGGCCACAACGCGGTGGCCAGGTGGTATTATACTCGCGGTAGATATGCGACCATATACATAGATCTTAGCCAGGACAGGCTCTGTAGGCTCGTCAAGGCCCACATAGAGGAGCACTACTCGTCCATCGGCCCGGTAAAGGTGGTAGACGCCACGGCAGAGGCCGCCAGCCACCCGCTGGCCGGAGTGCTCTACTCGGCCCTAATAGCGGGGCTGGCCAGCGTGAGGCTGGCAGAGTACATGGGCCGGGATCCCGAGGTGATCGAGGGCATAAGCCTCTACAAGAAGTCAGTGACTGGGAGGCTAGCGTAGCGTGTAGGGAGTTGGTTGATGGTTAGGAAGGCCGACCTAGTAACCCTATCATCGGCATCCACCACCACGCTAGCCCTCGGGCTAGCAGTAGAGGGCCATATCACCCTGGCAATCCGCCTGCTCTTCCTCTCCTACACCCTAGACGTTGTAGATGGGATCGTGGCCAGGTACGAGGGGCCCACCAGGGAGGGCTTCCTTCTGGACAGGGCAGTGGACAGGTACAGCCAGGTCGTAGCCCCCTCTCTACTACTGCTCTCGCTAACTGGGGCTAGCCCGCCCTACATAGCCTACGCGATGCTGCTAGTACCCTTGGGATTCTACAGGCTGGTCTATAGGCAGGTCCATGGGAGGGAGTACTTCAGCGGCCTACCCTTCATAGCACACGCGCTGTACATACTCTTCACCATAGTCTCCGGAGGGACCCCCCACCCGATACCCCTCCTGCTACTACTAGCGGCTACAGCCGCGCCAATACCCTACTACAGGAGGCCCCTGCGAGGCCGAGCCACGGACTCTACATTCAAGTACAGGCAACTACTCTACGACGTAGCCCGCATATCATTCATGACACTATTCATAATAACACCATACAACTGGCTAGTCAGGGCGCTCGCCCAGCTACTAGCCTACACGATACTCCTCTACACCCTAACAGGCTACATACCAGTAATCGTAGCAAAGAAACACACAATCACGACACGGAAACAGAGCCACAAAACAAACAACATGAACATCAATAACATCAATGATCTAGTAGCTACAGAACCCCGGGGAAACCGCTGACGACCTCGGAACGCCTCTCCCACAATCATAACTGTGACAAGGCATGCAGCAAGTACCCGATAGGGCTACCATAGAATATACCTGTACAGGCCGTGGCATGATTGCCGGGCCTTAGCACCTCAACGCCAACAACTATTTCGACAGGGTCTACACGTCTTGCTAGTGCTCTCCAGTTCTGCTCATAGTTTGTATTCTGATTCTTTCTAGATCGTTATACTTTGCAAAACATATATGCTCTGTATGCATTGCATATTAAGTGGGCGTGGCTATTGTCGGAGTATACGAGTATAAGAGTCCGGAAGGAAACGAAGAAACTCCTTGAGAGGGTCCTTATAGATTTCGAAGCTATGCTAGGGAGGAGACTGGACTACGATGAATTAATACGTATCCTAGCCATGCGGGCACAGTCTAAGCCGCAACTCCTAAAACTCCTTCTAGAGAACCCCGTTAAAGAACACAACACTGATACGGCACAACGCCTTTTAGCGAGCGAGAGGAGGAGGGATACAAGGTTTTGAACTCCCCACAAAAGGCGTATATCTTAGACGCGAGTGTCTTGATCGAAGTATTAGCTGGGAGCGATATAGTCAAGGACTTAGTGAACTCAATAATTACAGGGAGTATCGACGCGTACGCGACGAGGCTTGGCCTAACCGAGGCCTTATATGTGACTTGTAGATTGTGGGGCTCGGAAAAGGCGTTGGAAAGGATGCAGATCCTAATAGATTCAAGGACGCTCACAATCATAGAGGACGAGAAGATCTGGGAGCACGCGGCAAAATGTAAGTGTCAAATACCGATAAGCCTAGGAGGCTGTTACACGCTAGCAGCGGCAAAGAAGTACGGCCTGAGTCCTCTATTCTTGAGGGCAGAAAGGGAATTGCAGAGAAATAAGGAAAGAATTAGAGAATGGCTGGGAAAGGAACCGGAGTATTTAGCTACAATGCTCTAAAGCGGTGATAGGCTCGGGTTCTCGCTGATGGATCCACCAATGCGTTAGAGGGTGAGTAGTATACCTCCTGTTAGGGATCCTTGATTATTTGCTTGGCGTCTTCAATAAAGGCGTCTACCGAGGGGTTGAAAAGCGGCGTTATTTTATCGTCTTCGTGTTTATGGTGTGGAAATGTTTCGATATGGGGGTGATGGGGAGCGTTATCGTACCTGAGAATAACTTTTCCGCCGTAAAGCAGTGTGTACGAGTATTTTATGACTGATCCTCCTAAGATAAGCTCCGCCGTAAAGACTCTGAAATCCTGTTTTGTTGCATTTAACTTGAAGTAGCCTTCTATACTCGTGGGACCAGGCCTGTAGGCTGCGAGGATAATGCTTTGGAATCCTAGTGTTCGTAGCTTACCTGTGATATAGGCTATTCGGTCAGCTAGTCTAGTTGGCATTATTTCACTCTCTTTTGCTCGGTTTAAGCTTCTTTTCGAGTTCCACTTCAAGCCTGTTTAACTCCTCTATGAGCCCATACCATATCATGAAATCCCCGTGTACCTCTGGGTCTAAGGGCTCGGGGAGTAGCCCTTTACTCCACTTCTCATAGAAATCTCTACTATCGATACCATATTTTTTCTCAAATTTTTTTGTTTCTTCTATGAGCCATCTTCTCCTTAAGACAAGTTCTTCGACAGTGCTTATTGTGGATCCCACCTAGTAGCCCCCTATAGAGAATACTACTCGGAGGATCTTAAATGATATGGCTATATGACTATTTTTGGCTCTTGGATTCCCTCTTATAGGCTTGCCTGGGAGGTCTAGTGTTGCTTGCCCTAGGGACCTTCGGATTTTTTGTGGTTGAGGGTGTGAGGGTAGGTTATGCAGGTATATTTAATTATTAATAATTTTATATAGTTAAAAATGAATGCTGCGGTTATCCAGTTTTCCCCGTTTTAGGAGATCGATGCTTGGATCTGGGGTAGGCTTATGAAGTAGGCTAGGAATATCAGGGCTATGAGGACTATAACCCAGTTGAGCTCCCTCCACCTCCCGCTCGCCGCCTTCAACACCACATAGCTTATGAAGCCTAGCGCCATACCGTCCGCTATGCTGAACGTGAAGGGTATACCGGCTATCGTTAGGAAGGCCGGTATCGCCTCCGTAGGGTCCCTCAAGTCAATCCTATTGATCGCCTGGGCCATGAGGAGCCCCACAATTATCAACGCGGGGGCCGTCGCGTATTTCGGGGTTGCAACGAAGAATGGCGCGAAGAAGAGTCCCAGGAGGAAGAGCAGGCCAACCACGACCGCGGTCAGCCCGGTCCTGCCACCCTCCTCTACCCCGGCCGCGCTCTCAATGTACGTGGTCACAGTGCTAGTGCCGAGCAAGGCCCCTATAGTGGTCCCGGTGGCGTCTGTGAGCAGCATCCGCCCGAGCCCCTTGATCCTGCCCCTCTCGTCCATCAGCCCGGCTATCGCTGATAGCCCAGTGACTGTCCCCAGGGTGTCGAAGAAATCTACCATGAAGAATGTGAATATGATCGCCACCATGGTGGCGAGCCCTAGATCCAGGAGGCCGGGAAGGTCTAGTTTGAAGGCCGCACTGAAGCTAGGCAGGGCCACCAGATGCTCCGGGGGTTTCGAGACCCCCGTGATCCAGCTAGCTATCGCGGCCGTTATAATCGACAGTAGGAGGGCCCCCGGTACCCGGAGGGCCATTAGGGCTCCGGCCACGAGGAGGAATACGAGTGCTATGATGGGGCCAGGCTTTGTGAAGGCCTCTATGTTGAGTCCTATGAATGTAGCCGGGTTACCGGTTACCAGCCCAGCGTTCTCGAAGCCGATTAGTGTTAGGAACAGGCCTATCCCCGCGGCTATAGAGTACTTGAGCCCTGGAGGTATGGCGTTCGCCACAGCCTCCCGGGCCCTGGTGACGGAGAGGAGTATGAATACCAGGCCCTCTATGAAGACCGCCGCCAGGGCTATACGCCAGGGCTCGGTAGACGATATGCCCCTGGCCGCGAGTATGGTTGCTATGAAGGGCACGACGCTATAGGCGAAGTAGGCGTTGAGCCCCATGCCCGGCGCCAGCGCGTAGGGCGCGTTGGCGTATAGCCCCATCATGAGGGTCGCCAGGGCCGAGGAGAGAGCGGTGGCTGCGACCACGCCCTCCTTGGGGACACCGCCATCCCCCAGGATTATGGGGTTCACTAGCAGTATGTAGGCCATTGTCATGAAGGTGGTTAGGCCGGCTATGACCTCGATCCGTATGCTTGAGCCTCTCTCGCTTATCTTGAAGAAGGAGTCAAGCCTTGAGGCTAGGCTCATAATGATCCCCCGTTTGAAACAAACGGGTAAAATGTTTAAATACTAGGCTTTCTCACATGAGATTATCTTTAATTAACTATTGAAAACTAGTCACCATGGTAGACTTACTTAAAACTGTTACTGGGTTCCTGTATATGCACGGTATTACCTGGGAGGGACAAGCCGTGCCTAGAACAGTACTCCAGGCTCCCGGGCAGGGGCCTAGGCTCGGGGGTCGGAGCCGGATCGAGAGCCGTCAGACAGTAGACCCTTGGCGCTAGTTGCTCCTGCTCCCTCCAGTAGCCCTCAAGGACGCCCTTGCCAAGCAGTTTGAGCGCCGCCTTCTTGTATCTCTCGTTGACTGGGGAGGGCTTGGACCTGGCCAGCGGGGTCCCTGGTAGGGGGATGAAGGTGTGGAGCCTCAGCCTAGCACCCATCCCTGCTAGCTCGAACATGACTCTAACGGTCTCCTCTACATCCTCCTCATCCTCGCCTGGCAACGAGAACATTAGATCAACCACTGGGACAAGCCCGTGGTCCAGGACCAGCTTGACGGCCTCCAAGGTGTCCTCAACCGTATGGCCGCGTCCAACCCTCTCAAGCAACTTGTCGGAACCGCTCTGCAGGCCCAGGGAAACCCTCCTATTACCTGCATACCTTCTAACAAGGTCTAGTACCTCTCTAGTCACGTACTCGGGCCTCACCTCGCTGGGGAAGCTTCCGAGGAACGGGACGCCCCCCAGCCTCCTAACACCCTTCAAGAGACCCTCTATAGCGTCGAGGTTGACGTCCCCGGGTCCACGGCTCATATAGGCGAATCCTATGGGTGCTACGAATCTAATCCTCCGGTACCCAGCCTCTATATACCTCTGGGAGGCTTCAAGGGTAGACTCCAGCCCCCTATACCTGACTGATGCTTTGAAGAGCCATGGGACTTGGCAGAACCTGCACCGGTATATGCATCCCCTCATGATCTCTATGGGGGGATAGAGCTGGTGCCTAACATTGTAGGGCGGGTAGTCGTCTAGCCTCACAAGCACCTGCCTAGAGACCCTAAACCCCCCGTCCTCGTCCCTGTAGGCGACGTTGACCGCCTCAGAGGGACCCTCACGCCTCACCAAAGCCTGGAGTAGGCTGGTCAACGCGGCCTCGCCGTCACCCACTACAGCAGCCCACACGCCATCCCTCAGAAGGTGCCAGTAGGCTCCCTCGGCATGAGGTCCCCCCGCCACGACAATATACCTCCCCGCGGCCTCCCGGATTTCACTCCTCAGCTCCAGGTATGAGGGCGAGGAGACGCCGTAGAGTATGACCGGCGTGTACCCTCTTAGCTTATAGGAGCTCGCCTCGCGTAGCGGGTTCCCCTCCACCACCAGGGTTTCCACTTTATCCCCGAGCTCCTCCTCTATGCTCGTGAGCAGGGGTCCGAAGGCGTTTCTAGCCCCGTAGACGGGCCTCGCTATGACCGCAAGCTTCATCCGACACACCCGAGAGGGCTCTCCCCTTCTATGCCCCGGTGATCGTGATCTTGGACCCAGTCCTCACGCTGCAGGACTTGCCGGGATACCGGGATCTTATGTAGCGTTTCGCATCGTCGCCGCTACAGTGGCTCGCGCATATGGGTCCCTCTACTAGCTCGGCTACAGCGTCTATCGCGTCTGCCGGTGGGTTGTGGAAGCCACCGATAACCATGAATAGCTCTTCCTCTACTATGCTGGCGGCTTTCCTGGCTATGTTGTCTATGCCTGGATGGCTGCAGCCCACCACTAGAACCGGCCCCTTCGGGGACTCTACTATGAGGCCTAGCTCGTACAGGTCTAGTCCCCCTACGTAGAGGGGCTCCATTATAGTGTATCCGCCGATGTAGAGTGTCTCGTCGACTGGCACGGGCTCTAGTCCCAGTCTCGCGAGCCTCGGCAGGGGGCCGGGTGGGGTGTATACGGTTAGCCCCTTTCTAGCCATGGCTACGGCTGGGAAGCCTCCGTAGTGATCTCTGTGCCAGTGGCTTAGGACCGCGAAGTCCAGCCTCGACAGGTCGATTCCCAGTGCTCTAGCGTTGTATTCTATGACGGTGTATTTGGTGTCGGCGTCGAACAACACCTCTCTATTATGGGCCTTGATGTATAGGCTCCAGCCCCAGTCGTTGTAGAGCCCAGGACCCGGCTCGTTATCGTTAACCACTACGAGCTCCACTCTACCGGTCATGGTAGATAGGCTCCCCCATGGGTTACGTCTAGCTGGGCCCTGGGCTTCATATATCCATGGGGGCTGTAGAAGCGTCTGGGCTAGGGGACAGGGGAGAGGGAAAAAGATTATTGTTTTAGATGGTTTATGCTTGTTCCTTCTTGAAGAAGTAGACGTAGAAGAAGTAGAAGGTCGACGCTATCAGGAATATCATGAAGAGCGACGTTATGATCTTCACGCCTCCTAGTACTGCTAGCGAGTTGTAGGTCTCCAGGTTCAACGTGTTTGCCAGGTACTGTAGCTGGTCCTTGGGTATCTGTGCTAGTAGGTCCTGGCATGGCTGCGGCGAGCCGAGGCAGGCTATGAAGTAGGGGTACTGGCTGAAGGCGTTGAGCAATTCTCCCAGGGCCACGGTGAGTAGGGCGGCTAGGCCTCCGTAGAGGGCTAGGCTCGCCTTGGACGGCGGTATCTCTCCGCTCTTCAGGTACTTGTACACTACCGCTATCACGTAGATCTGGAAGGCGAAGAACAGCATCTTCAACACGAACAGCCAGCTCAGGTCGTGGGCAATGGCTCCGTCACCGGCCTTCCAGCCGAGCCTGGCGAACACGTTGTTGAACTTGTAGGGTATGTCTTGTAGGCTTATAGCGTACCATAGGCCGAATACAATCATTAGGATTAGACCAGCCGCTATCACCGGCGCCAGGTCCCTGGTCACGACGCCGACCGCCCTCTTGTACTCTGCATCGTTGCTCTTGGCCGCCGAGAATGCTAGGCCTCCGGCCACGGCGAAGGCTCCAGCGGTTATCGCGGCGGTCAGGGACTTGAGGTATAGCGGTGGGAAGGTCGGGTTTGTTAGCGCCTTCCCGACGTTGAGGCTCAGCTTTCCGCCCGCCAGTTCGAGGCCTACCGGTATGTTTAGGAATGCGAATACTGATCTGAAGGCGAATGGTATGAGTACCGCTGATAGTCCTAGTAGGAAGCCGAAGAGGTAGTGGGTTCCTCTACTCCATCTATGCCAGCCGTAGTAGAAGCCTGTTATGGAGAAGAAGTGCACTACGATCATTATTATCGCTAGCCCGAAGGGTATCAGTGTGATGTTGCCCGCGAGTCCTAGGAAGTCTGGATAGAAGCTTAGCAGGAATACTGTGAATGCGGTGGCGAAGACCCCGGCGACCCCGTAGGTTGCCGCGTAGAACTTCATAAGCTTGTAGGCGACGGCGTCTAGCGGCTTGTCGCCCTTCTTGTCGACTCTGTATTTGAGTAGTGGCACGTATAGCGCTAGGAATATGCCCAGGTTCACCATGACTATGTGGAAGGAGAATACGAGGGCTAGCCAGAAGGTTGTCCACGTCAACATCACGCCATCACCTCCTCCTCTTCAGGCCTACCAGGCACCCAGAGGAACCTGTACACGCTGTAGCCGAGTGCAGCCAGGACTACGATGAAGAAGAGCGCAACCAGTGCTACGGCGGCGGTGCTCGCTGGGTTGGCGGTGTGGGCTACGTCTGGGGTCATGACTCCGTAGATAGTCCACGGCTTTCTTCCGATCTCCCTGACAGCCCAGCCGAAGTAGCTGACTATCTGGGCCACCACCAGCGCCACCGGCCCTAGTGCTAGTAGCCATCCCGGCACTCCGGAGACGCCGCTCCTCCATAGGTAGAATACTAGTATCAGCGCGTAGAGTCCTAGGAGTACTCCTAGGCCTATCTTGGTGTAGTAGAGGTAGTGTATTATCAGTGGCGGCTTGCAGGTCCCTATTCTGGCCATGTCGTCTCCCAGCGTGGCCTGGCACGCGCAGTAGTTGTCGGGTATCTCATCGTAGCTGGGTAGCGGCGCGTTGGGATCGCCGTATGCCAGGAAGGCGGCCAGCTTCTCTGCTCCCGGCATGAGCTTCGTAAGCGGGGTTATCTTGCTTGTCGTCGCCTCCATGGCCGAGAACTTCTCTGGGTTGTAGTGGGCTATGGACACGCCCATCTCGTGGCCGAAGACGAATCCCTGGAGCGCGATGATTACCAGGGCGAAGACGGCTGCAAACTTGAAGGCCGAGTCTATGTAGTCCTTGTATTCCGGCGACGCCTCCCCGTATCTCTTGATCCTCAGCGCATAGGCTCCTAGCATCGTGAAGGCGCTGACAGTCAACGCTGAGCCTATGACGTGTAGGATCGATGCTGTGTAGACGGGGCTCTTGAAGGTTACGACCTCGACTCCGGCGTACTCTACCGTCCTGACGAGTATCTTATCTACTATAGCCTTGACTGGCACATTCAGTATCTCTGGGTGGGCCTTTACGTAGTCCTTGTTCGCCACCAGCGCTAGTATGCTGTCCTTCACCGTGTGGCCGGACCAGGCCTCGTAGGCTAGGTGTTGTACTATCCTAGACGGCATCTCCACTATGACCGCGTCGCTTAGCTTGCCTTTCACGGTCATGCCAAGGCTCTGTAGCAGTGACACGTTCAGGGCCTCGACTAGGTCGTTGGGGACCACGAGGGTTATCTTCGGGTATCCCTGGTCGTAGAGCCATGCCCCGGTGGATGGGTCGTAGGCTGGCACTATGCCTGTTGGGGCGACCATGTAGCTGTTCACGCTCACGATCATGGCAGCGCTGTACCATGGCCCTATGAAGGAGAGGAGTAGTAGTACTACCATGGCCTTCTTGCCGAACTTCTTCCAGCCATAGAAGGTCAGGTAGACGAATATGACCTCTAGTAGGAAGGCGAATACCTCTGCGTAGAGTGGGAAATAGATGTACCGGCCGGCTGCCTCGGTGAGGTTGGGCCATAGGAGTACTAGTCCGAACTCGCTGGCTGTACCGGTGGCTGCACCGACAGCGAATACTATCACGAAGCCCTTGAAGATGGTGTAGGCAAGCTTCTCCCATTTCTTGTCGCCGGTCTTGAGGTAGACCAGGTATGCTACGAATGCTATGAAGCTCAGCCCTACCACGTACTGGAGTATGGCCCAGTGGACCTCTATACCTATCATGGACAGCACTCTGTCGTGGAACGCTGGATACTTTGCCCACTGGCCTAATAGATCAACCAACGCTGTCACCCGTTAACAACTACTAATTCGAGATCTCTGGTTTTATAATATGGGCGTCAAAGAGAATAAATGACTTCTGTTTGTAATTGTAGAATTATACGAATGGCCGTCGCCGTAGAGTATTATCCGGTTATGGAGGGATTATACGCGAATAGAGGCCAGTCGCACTAGCCCCGCCATCCCCCGGCTAGAAGCCCTACCACCGCGGCCAACATGACAGCCGATAATAGTATAGCCCTGGGCTCCCCGAGAACCCTCACAACGAGGGCCGTTGCTAGGGAGAACACCATTATCAAGAGCGATATCCTCCAGGAGAGCTCCGGGATGCGGGAGGGCATGCCCATAGCCGTCGCTAGGAAGGCCTTGACATCCAACAGGGAGAACAGCATCACAATTACCGCCAAGTCAATGTAGGGACGGGGACCCATCCAAGAGACCAGCGAGGAGACCAGTACAACGAGCAGGGCAGTCCTAAACCCGACCAGGCTACCCAGGAACGCGCCCAGCATAAGCGATACAGCATAGAGTAGCATACCAGTCGTCAAGCCACCCTCTATGGCGCCCGGGAGGTAGAGTATCCTGGCAATGGATAAGACGGCTATCATGAAGGCCGCCAGGCCTCTAAGGTACCCGTTAAAGTACGCCCTAGAGGGACCCTCCAGCAGGGCATCGGCGAATCTATCGATGACCTCAAGGGAGACAGCCGGGACCAGGGGCCTAGACTCGGAGGCCGCAATCAAAGCCGCAACCAATAGTATCGTCGATGCGAGAGCCAGTGGGTGGTAGTGTACAGTGCTAGAAGCCAGGACTAGCCCGGCGTGGACGAGGCCTGGATAGACTCGGGCTTTGAAGATCATCCCGGTTATATCGCCGGCAGGCGCCCCTCGTAGTATGGATGATATGATTGATCCCGTGCCTAGCGCTAGCGCTGCCGTTGAGAGCACGTAGGACGCGGCTAGGAGATAGTCTCCCCCGTTGGCCAGGGATAGTATCAGGGCTATAGCCGAGGAGAGGGAGGAATACGCTATCGTCCTCCGCCTCCCCTCGACGCTACCCGCATTGAGCAAGGCGACCCGGTAGGATATAAACCAGGAGAAGCCCCACAGGGCTACTATCAGCGATATACTCTCGGGCCTGCCCTGGTAGGCCAGCGATACACCGGCCTCGGCCATGCTCCAGGTGTAGAGTAAGAGGCCGATGTATAGAATGTATAGCCAGAGCCTCGCCATCCCATAGCCCCTATCCTATCCTGTATCCCCCTGGCTGGTTACCAGGGATCCCTCCCCCGGAGATCGATGTCGCTCCTCCTGTTAGGTTTCCGTGGATCTAGTGGCTTCGGGCGTGGTGGGTATATATCTCGACCTGCATCCCATCTTCTTGACTGTCGAGTAGAGCTTGGCGATTTCATCGGTTTCACCCTCGACCACGAGCATCTCAACGCACTCCCCCTGCACGTGGGCGTGCAGCCAGGCGTTAATCACCCCCTTATACTCCTCGGCGACCCGCCTAGTCATCCACGAGGAGGGGCATGTAGCAACGATAACGCCGCGGCACCTGTGCGGCACGAGCAGGTGGCTATGATCCTCAAGGTAGTTCCTTATAGCCTCCTCGATCAGCCTACTCCTGTTGACGCCTAGCTTGTCGGAGAGCAAGTCTATGGAGGCTGCCAGGGACTCCTCAAGGCTTATGCCGAACCTCTTCTTAGCCATTAACCCCTCCCCCGCGCCACTGCTATTAGGAAGGCGGTTATCAATATCAAGCCGGTCATAGCCGAGGGGGACTGGTCTAGTAGGATGGCCAGGTGGAGGCCTAGTATGGAGGCTGACAGCGAGACCACCACGCTGGCCGTGAAGGCGCGATAGGCCCCCCTGACAGTGTAGTGGGCTATCAGGCCCGGCAGGAGTATCATGACGTGCTCAAGCACGAAGCCCACGACCCGGACCATTACCGCGGCTATTACAGCTATACTAGTATAGAGGAATAGGTCGTATGCCCACACCCTCATCCCGCTGAGCCTCGCGTCCTCGGGATCCGCCCCCACGTAAAGGACCTCCCTCAGGCTAGACGCAGAGACCAGTAGGAAGACTAGAGCGACGGCGAGGGCTAAGAGCACCTCGCCCCTGCCAGCTAGCAGGGGGTCCCCTATAATCGATGCAATCACCTGGGAAGAGTACGGGTAGCGGGTTAACACTAGGTACGCGGCCAATACTCCCCCGGTCGCCGAGACCCCCACATATATACTGGTGGCCTCGTCAGGGTCCAGGCCCTTGCCTACCAGATACCATGCTATATACACTGTTAGTATGCTGAAGACCAGGGTCCACGCCTCTACGGGGCCCCCAACCGCTATACTGGCCGGTATAGCTAGGCTCGCTGAGAGGAAGGCTCCATGAGGTGATGCAGCTGCTATATACATCAGCCTCCTGGAATAGACTAGTAGGCTGAGGGAGCCGAAGGCCAGGCCGGCCGCGGCCAGGTTCAGCGGCCAGTAGGGATCGTAGACGACGCCGACATATATGCCAGCTATGAGGGAGGCCGCGAGCAGGCCCATAACCATATAGTCGAAGCCCTTCAACTCCTCCCACCTCCGTGCTCGTCGACAATGTGGAAGTGCTTCCCAACCTCGACAACCGCGCCCTCATACACCCTGGCCAGGATCTCCTGCCTGAAGATCTCGCTCGGGGCGCCTATACCATGGATCCTCCTGTTGAGTAGTACGAGGGTCCTCGTATGCTCCATGAGGAGGATCGGATCATGGCTCGTCACAACCACCAGCTTGTCCCTGGCCAGACCAGCCAGTAGCTTCGCGATCTCAGCCTTCCCACCCGGGTCGACCGGGGCCAACGGCTCGTCGAGCAGTAGTATCTCGGGCTCGTGGAGCAGGGTCCTGGCTATGAACACACGCATCAGCTGCCCGCCGCTGAGCTCCCAGAGCCTCTTATCCTGTAGCCTGGGGTCTATTCCAACTATCTCCATGATACCCTTTGTGTGGCGTAGCAGGGAGCCTGTAGGCCTTATCCTAGGCCACTTCCCGCCGAGGAGTATCCTGGTCGCGAGGAAGTCGCCTACGGTCATCGGGTTATAGCGGGAGATAGGGGGCCTCTGGGGTACATAGCCTATGCACCGCCCTGCCAGCTCCGGGCGGCCTGTGACGTTCTCACCGCAAACTATCACGTCGCCCCGAGTCGGCTTTAGTAGCCCAGTGATCACTCTGAGTAGCGTGGTTTTACCGGCTCCGTTCGGCCCCAATAGCTGTACTAGGCCGGGGCCCTCCAGTCGCATGTTAACGTCTTCCAGTATCGTCTCGCCATCTATGCTGTACCATACGTGTCTTACCTCTAAGTCCAATGCGTCGGCCCCCGGTGCACATTATAGGGGTAGATTCAAGGCTAATATGCACGATACCATGTAGACTCCGAGCATACAGTCTTCCGGATATCGTCGAAGATATACTTTAATCCTGCCTTCGTGCACATATAATAATATCTATAGAAGAGATAACGGGGGTAGGTGCACATTGAAAGGTGACGACACCGGGTCCAGGGAGTCATTGCTGGCCGCGGCGATACTAGTGATAGCTGTTTTAGCAACCATAGTAGGGGCAGGGCTGGCTGGAGGGACCCCTGGGCCCATAGTGCTGGGCACCTTCCCGGGCATAGCGGATGACATACGACTCCTAACTGATGGATGCAACGTGACAGTACAATCCATAGCGCCTCCGGGGATCGATCCACACAGTTACAACCTGGGCACGAGGCAGGTGGTTGCCGTGAAGCATGCCCTACTAATCGTCTCGTCCTCCCACGCCCCCTTCGAACTCCAAATCCGGAAGATAGTGGAAGGCGATAGGCTGTTGGAGATAACCAGGATACAGGGTATAAGGCTGGAGAAGATGCCCAACGGCGTCGTGAACCCGCACATGCCAATATACGACCCGGACAACTACGAGAAGTACATCGAGGCGCTGGCATCTGTTCTAGCTGACAAGATGCCCCAATGCAAGGACGTAATCGAATCCAACATGCACGAGGTAACTGCTAGACTGGCCCGGCTAGACGCGTGCAGAGAGTCCCTCCGAGGATCGAAGGCAGTGCTCGGGAGCCCGGTGGCTCAATATGCTGTAGAATGGCTTGGCGTGGAAACTAGCGTAATCCTCTCACCCGGAGAGGAGGCCCAGGTGACGCCGGAAACCCTGCAGAAGGCTGTAGAAGTCCTCGGGGAGGGCGGAATCGCGGTGGTCCTAGTCGGCCTACACGGGGAGCCTATTGGGAAGAGGAACCAGTGGCTCTACGAGCAGGCCGTGAGACTAGGCTCCCCAGTGATATATGTCCCAGCGCCCTTCACGCCGGGCTCGACCCTGGCAAAGCTATCGTACATATGTAGTCAGGTCGAGTCGGGCTTAGCTGTGGGGCCTGGGAGGGTTCCCTAATAAATGAAAGCCTCTATATGAGCCTATACTCCCATATTATTATATTGAAAACGTCTCCGCCCGACGTACATTACACAGAGAGTAGTATGAAGGGCGGGTGTAGCAGGGAATGGTTTTCCCCTTCAGGAGCGTGGAGGACTTCAAGATAGAGCTGACGGAGGAGCACGAGCTCTTTAGGAAGGCTGTCAGGGAGGTCATAGAGAACAAGGTACTGCCCCGTTGGCAGGAGATCGAGAAGACCAACGAGATACCCAGGGAGATATTCGAAGAGTTCGCCCAGCAGGGCTTCTTCGGCGTAGGCATACCGGAGGAGTACGACGGGCAGGGCGGTGGCCAGACCCTCGTAGCGATACTCACCGAGGAGGTCGCGAGGGCCGTCCCAAGCCTGGCCGTGGCGATCGGCGTGAACCACCTGTTCGGAATACCAATACTCCTATTCGGCAGTGAGGAGCAGAAGAAGAAGTACATACCACCAATAGCTAGGGGGGAGGCCTTCGGGGCCCACGCCAACACCGAGCCCGGGGCGGGTAGTGATGTTGCCGGTATACAGTCGAAGGCTAGGAGAGTGAACGACCATTACATAATCTCGGGGAGGAAGATCTTCATAAGCGGCGCCGAGAAGGCCGACTACTTCGTCGTCTCCGCGAGGACCATGCCAATCGAGCAGGCCCTCAAGGAGACCGGCAAGAGGTGGTATGGCATCAGCCTCTTCGTCGTCGAGAGGGATACCCCGGGGTTGAAGATCGGCCAGCGCTTCAACGTGATCGGCATGAGGGGAGAGCAGCCCTACGAGGTCATACTAGACGAGGTCAAGGTGCCCGCCGAGAACAGGATAGGTAACGAGAACGAGGCGTTCAAATACATAGTAACCACCTACGACCACACGAGGATAGGCATAGCAGCCCAGGCGGTAGGCATAGCCCAGGCCACCTTCGAGCAGGCGCTAAACTACGCCCTACAGAGGGAGGCCTTCGGCCAACAACTAATAACCTTCGAGATGATAATACAGAAGCTAGCCGACATGTACATGAAGCTGGAAGCCGCCAGACTCCTAACCTACTGGGCCGCATCACTAGCGGACCAGGGCAGGAGGGAGTTCGTCATAGCCAGCAGCCTGGCGAAGGCCTTCGCCACCGAAGCCGCCGAGTGGATCGCGAGACAGGCCATACAGATACACGGCGGCGTAGGAGCAGACGAGGAGACCGGCGTGGCCAGGTACCTGAGGGACGCTATAATAACAACGATCTACGAGGGCACCAACGAGATACAGAGGCTCACGATAGTCAGGCAGCTAGTCAGGCAGGCCTTCGGCCTGAAGATATAGTGTTTTTCCCCTCCTTTCCTTCGAATCCACGCCGACTCCCCCACTCTCTACCGAGGAGCCCAGACCGGTCGACACCCTTCTCTTTTAAACCAACGCAAGCTATACCTACACCCTCAGGTGGATATAGGTGAACCCGCTAGAGGAACTGGAGAAATACGAGGAGTTCCTGAAGATAAAGCCGCTCTACTGGGACGTGGAGGCGGGAGAGTTCGTATGGCTCGACACCAGGCTACTCCCCTTCGAGGAGGTCTATAGGAGGACCAAGGACTACAGAAGGGTTGGAGAGGCAATAAAGAACATGGAGATAAGGGGGGCCCCAGCCATAGGCGTCTCAGCAGCCTTCGCGATGGCCCTAGCATCCCTATACAATGACGCGAAGACCGTGGAGGAGCTGCTGGCTCATCTCGAAGAGGCACGCAACTACCTGGCGTCGACGAGGCCCACCGCCTACAACCTCTTCTGGGCCCTGGACAGGGTATGGGCCAGGATAACCGAGTCAGCCGCCAGAGGAGACATCGATGAGGTTAGGGAGGCTGTTTTAGAGGAGGCCTATAGGATCTACGTGGAGGACGTGAGGAATAACATCGAGATGGGCAGGATCGGGTCAAAGCTCATAGACGACGGTGACAAGATACTGACCCACTGCAACACGGGCGCCCTCGCGACAGCCGGCTTCGGGACCGCCCTTGGAGTGGTTAGATACGCGTGGTATGAGGGTAAGAGGATCCACGTCATTACGACGGAGACCAGGCCCGTGCTACAGGGGGCTAGGCTTAACGTGTGGGAGCTGACCAAGGAGGGGATACCATTCACCCTGGTGACCGACGGCATGCCGGGGCTCGTCTTCATGAAGGGGATGGCGGACCTCGCGATCGTGGGGGCCGACAGGATCATACTCACGGGCCACACGGCCAATAAAATCGGGACCTACATGGTTGCGTTGGCCGCGTGGGACAATGAGAAGCCCTTCTATGTCGCAGCCCCGACTAGCACGATACAGGCAACCGAGGATCCAGGCGAGATAGTTATAGAGGAGAGGGACCCCGACGAAGTGAGAAGGGTCATGGGTAAATACCCCATCACACTCCAGGACGTGAACGTGTATAATCCCTCCTTCGACATAACGCCGCCCAGGCTGATAACCGCGATAATCACCGAGAAGGGGATAGCGTATCCCCCCTACACGAAGAGCCTTAAGGGACTCTTAAGCCAGTGACCTAAACCATCCTCCATCCCATCAATAAATACTCTATTCCACGCCACCCTAAACACGAGGTGAATATAAACATGGCTACATACGCGTGCACGCCAGACGAGCTGAAGCCTCCAAGCGAGGGAGAACTCGCCAAGGTCGAGAACGGCAAGCTGGTCGTGCCCGATAACCCGATAGTAGTGTTCATAGAGGGCGATGGTATAGGCCCCGAGATAATGGCCAGCGCAAGGAAAGTGCTAGACGCCGCCGTGGAGAAGGCCTATGGGGGCAAGAGGAAGATAGTCTGGTGGGAGATGCTGGCAGGCGAGAAAGCCCAGAAGGAGTGCGGTGTACTCCTCCCTCAGGCCACGCTGGAAGCCATAAAGATGACCAGGCTAGGCCTCAAGGGACCCCTAACCACGCCCGTAGGAAGCGGGTACAGGAGCCTGAACGTCGCGATAAGGATGGCACTCGACCTGTACTCGAACGTGAGGCCGGTCAAGTGGTATGGGCAGCCGGCGCCCCACAAGTACGCGGATAAGGTTAACTTCGTGGTATTCAGGGAGAACACCGAGGACGTCTACGCTGGCATAGAGTGGCCCGCCGGCACGAATGAGGCCCTTAAGATACTTGAGTTCCTCAAGAAGGAGTTCGGCGTGGAGCTGCCCAAGGACTCCGGCATCGGGATAAAGCCGATCAGCGAGTTCAAGACCAAGAGGCACATGAGGAGGGCTATGGAGTGGGCCATTAGGCATGGCTACACCAGGGTCACGATAATGCACAAGGGCAACATAATGAAGTACACCGAGGGCGCCTTCAGGCAGTGGGCCTACGAGGTCGCGCTAAACGAGTTCAGGGACTATATAGTGACCGAGGACGAGCTCTGGGAGAAGTACAACGGGGAGCTACCCGAGGGCAAGATACTGGTGAACGACAGGATAGCCGACAACATGCTACAGCAGATAATCACGAGGCCATGGGACTACCAGATAATAGTAACCCCCAACCTGAACGGAGACTACATAAGCGACGAGGCAAACGCCCTCGTCGGAGGCATCGGGATGGCCGCCGGGATGAACCTAGGAGACGGCATAGCAGTTGGAGAACCAGTCCACGGCACAGCCCCCAAGTACGCTGGCAAGAACGTCATAAACCCGACGGCCGAGATACTCAGCGGGGTGCTACTGGTAGCGGACTTCATGGGCTGGAGCGAGGTCAGGCCCCTCGTAGAAGACGCTATAAGGAAGGCGATAGCCAACAAGATAGTGACATACGACCTAGCAAGGCATATGCCGGGAGTAGAGCCGGTGAAGACCACGGAGTACACAGACGCGCTGGTACAGTTCATAAAGGAAGCCTAGACCCTGAAACCTGGGCAATCACCCTTTTCCTCTATTTCATCAACTAACTCCAAGACCTCGACTAGCCTAGACACCCTGCACTTCACCACGCTATCGAGATAGCTACACGAGTCGCCGTAGGCGACGGGATAGCCCACGACCCGCATAGCACTCTCATCCCACCTACTATCCCCCACGAACATGGCCTCCCACGGCTCTATACCATACTCTCCCAGTATCCTCCTAACAGCCCTCGACTTATCCACGCCAACAATAGGCACGCCGCCGGGCTTCAAGTAGCCCCTCTTATCGAACTCCAGCTTGTTGGCCACCCATACGTCGGCGCCAATAACGCGGGCGACCCTCCTGGCCAGCAGGTCGATCCCCCCGGAGACGATGCCGACTAGTATACCCCTCTTGTGGAGGCCGCTCCCTACAACCGGAACCTCGGGGTCGATCTCGACATTGTTGAACTCCTCTATGAGTTCACGGATATGGACCCTGCCCTTCTTCTTGACCCATAGCTCTGTGTCCCGCCTCATCCACTCGATATAGTCTATTTTTCCCTCAAGGAACTCCCGCATGACCCTCTTGGCCTCCTCCAAGACGCCGAAGCGCCTGTGGAGGTACTCCCAACTGCTATGGATCCTCACCAGGACCCCGTCCATGTCGAATAGTACGATCTTGACCCTTCTAGCCAACTTTACACCCTTCCCTTAGAACGATGGCTACCACCGGATTATTAATAGTAAAAACGGATGGAGGTGCGTAGGCCCCCCGACTCTTTAGACTATACGGTGGCGTTACCTTTTCAGGGCTAGTGCCGCAGCGGCTCCAACAACGATTATAACTATTATGGCGGCGGCCATCAGGGCTGTGTTACCGCTTCCTTGTTCTCCTCCGCCTCCCTGTGTGGTTATGCTACTGGCTTGTTCCTGGCTCTCCTCTTGTGTACTTGTGCTGGTTGTTTCCGTTGTACCGGTTGCCGTCGTCTTTGACCCTGTTGGCGAGGGTTTCGTGGTTGTTGTCGTAGTGGTTCCCGGCGCTATTGTCGGGCCTGGTGATTCCTCCTTTGTCGTTGTCGTCTGGCTTGTGCTGGTTGTTGTACCTGGGCTGCTGGTTGTCGTGGTTTGTGTGCCTGTGCTCGTCTGTGTCTGGCTCGCGGTGGACGTGGTCGTTGCTCCGCCTCCGCTACCTCCAAGAGCTACTGGGATGAAGGTGGAGAAGCTTGAGGCCCTAAACGTCACTGTTCCGTCAGGGTTCACGTTAACATTCGTTATCAGGGTCGCTGTGCCATCATCGTGTAGCTCTAGTATAGCGACGTTCGTCGACTCTACCGGCAGGGTTATGTCGGCCTTGCCCTTCTCAATACCCTCCACGCTAACGCCCACTCCAGCGGCCGTGTAGCCGTGGGAGGCGGCTAGCTGTGAAGCCTCGGTCTCGTCAAGGACCTTCAGCTTTAGGGCGCCATCTATCACCGTGTTTCCATGGGTCTTGAACACGACCTCGCGGCTCCCGGCCTTGACGACGAATACCTTGCTCGATGCGAGGGCTATTCTACCAGTCTTTACGCTGAATCCCTTCCCGTGGACCTCGACGACCTTGGACCCCTGGAATATTGGGTAGCTGAGGTTCACCGTCTCTCCAGAACCCTCTACTATGGTCTCTCCGCTAGCGACCTTCCGAACCGATAACCCTGGTTCTCCAACCGTTATGTGCTCTAGGTCCTCGAGGTTCTGGCACGTTATGTGTAGCTGCGTCCCTAGGTCCTCGCCGGTCTCCGTGTTGTAGAAGTGTATGCTGCCATCCGTGGAGAAGTCGGCTGTGAGGCTGGTCTTGCTGCAGAGTCCCTCGTCCATGAAGGGGTAGAGTAGCGTGGCTGCTATATCGTAGGCCACGCTCGGGTCGCCGTCTCCCTCGATGTTGATGTTGGCGGATAACCCGTTGTTTGTGATCTGCCCGTTTACATTAATGTTTGTCGGGTAGAAGGATAGCGCGTCCGGGTTTATCCCCTCTACATTGGCCTGGATTGTATCCTCTGCGTGTAGGGTCTTGGTGGACGAGCTGCCTGTTAGGAGTAGGTGGTATGTGAATGATCCCGTCGCATTCTCGTAGAAGAGTGGTATCGCGTTGGCCGTGATGTTGGGTTGTACCGTGTAGTTCCCTGCTATAGGCGTTGTTGGCGGTGCCGTTGTGCTAGTCTCCGAGTGTATATGGACACCCACGCTAGTGCCCCCGGAGTATGTCACGTCTATGCTGGTGGAGGTCTGGTTGTTGGCTTCTAGCATCGACTTCATCATGGAGAGTATGTTGTAGAGGTTGTACGCTGCCTGCTGGTCTATAGTAGTGTTGCCGCTGTTGAAGGTCACATTCATCATTGTATCCGTGGTAGACGAGGTGTTAGTGACCACCTGCATCTGGTAGAGCGTGAAGTTGCCCTTCAAGTCGCCGGGCATGCCGACGAGGATCATGGCACCGTTCACTAGGTTGAACACGCCGTCGACATTGGTCTGGAACACGCCGTGCGTTCCATTAAATACTCCCGTGGTTGTTCCCGTGGCATTGACTGATACCTCCATACTCGGCATGCCCGGCATGCCGGGTTGCCCGCCCATGGGGTTCATGGGGTTCTGGAGTATGTAGGCTGGCATTGCTACCTGCAGGTAGGGTAACTCCGCGGTTAGAGGCGCTATCAGTGATGGCGATGGGGTCATGTTCATAGTGTTGCTTAGGTTGGTGTAGAAGTCTAGGTCGAATGACGTGGAGAATCTCTCGCTGCTATAGGAGCCCTGCAGGTTTAGCCTTATGTAAAGGTCGCTCATGTTCTCGTTCACGTAGTCTATGTTGGAGTCCCCGGCTAGGGACATGGTTCCGCTGTTGCTATCGCCCTGTAGGGTCAGCGTGAAGGACCCGGTAGCGTTGGTAGGCTTCTCAGTCGTCGCCTGTAGCTGGTAGGTTATGGTCGAGTGGCTTGCTCCGAGACTGGCTGTCTCGTTTACCGTGGTCGAGGCTATTAATGCCTGTGCTATTGGTAGTAGCACGAGTATTGCCAGTAGGAGTACCGGTTTAAGGTTTATTTTAGTCAATCACCTTCACCCTTTTTCCATCTATATCCCTGTGGAGAAGGGTTAATATCTATTGGTTATAGAGATCATACGCCTACAGGGAAAAATTATTATTTATTGGAGCCTAGAGGTTTACCCGCTTCGAGAAGTTGTAGACCGAGATGCTCACGAGTCTATCGCCTTTGAGGCTCACTATAATGTCGTCCTCGATCATTATGCTCTCATCGGGCTCCTCGTCGCTGAATACGAAGTAGAGTATATCGTTCTGCTTATCATACTCGATCCAGAGCTTCCTCAAATCGCCTATCTTCAACTCGCTGACACGGGACAACGCCTCCTCGTACTCCCTAAACCTATCCTCGGCCATAGCAAGCCACCCGAGGGTCTAGACGTGGCGCGGGGTTTACTTGTTGAAGCCGGGCTTCCTCACATTGACGACCTCCCTGTTCACGAGCGTAGGAGGCACCTCTCCCTTGAGGAAGGCGATCAAGTTATCGGCTACGAGCATGGCCATCCTCGTCCTCGTCTCTGTGGTAGCGCTCGCGGCGTGAGGAGCCAGCACGACGTTCTTAAGCTTCGTGAGGGGATGGTCTGGGGGCAGTGGCTCCTGCTCGAACACGTCTATACCGGCGCCGGCGATCCATCCCTCCTCAAGGGCCTTGGCTAGAGCCATGTTGTCTACAACCTTCCCTCGGGCCGTGTTGATTAGGTACGCTGTCTTCTTCATCATCTTGAGCTCCCGCTCGCCTATCAAATGGTAGGTCTCCTTCGTCAACGGTACGTGTAGCGAGACGATGTCCGACTCCCTGAGTAGTTCTTCGAGGGTGGCGTATCTGGCGTTGAGCCTCTCCTCTTCCTCGCGCGGCAGGCGCCTCGAATCGTAGTATAGGATCTTCATGTTGAAGCCTTTAGCCCTCTCGGCCACGGCCCTCCCTATGCGTCCCATGCCTATTATGCCCAGCGTCTTGCCGTTGACCTCGAAGCCGAGCATCATGAGCGGGTGCCATCCCGTCCCCGTCTTGTGCCACTCGCCGCTCCTAACGAAGCCGTCGGCCTCTACGATCCTCCTGGTGACAGCCAGTATGAGCCCCCATGTGAAGTCGGCTACAGCCTCCGTCAATACCCCGGGCGTGTTAGTCACGTATACCCCATACTTTGTGGCGCACTCCAGGTCTATGTTATCGAATCCCACGGCGTACTGCGCAATTATCCTCAGCCGGGGCTGGCCCTCCTTGATCAGGTTGCAGTCGACCCTGTCAGTAAGTAGTGTGACCAGGGCGTCGTACTCGCGGGCCTTCTCCAGGAGGACCTCGTAGGGCGGCGCCGTGTATTCGCTCCAGACGTCTACATCGTAGTATTCCCGGATCCTCTCCAGCCCGGGCTCCGGGATCTGCCTAGTCACGAAAACCCTTGGCTTCTGAACCATGGACAAACACCACTTCTCTAATAGACCATATTCACTAGATAGACGCCTCTAGGTATTTTAGAATTGTTAGTAACAGCCACGCCCCGCCGAGTATATCCACGGGCATTACAGGCTCCATATCGCATCAGACGCCCTCTAACAGGGTAATCGCGTAAAACTAAATACTAATATAAAACCCGGACTACCCCCATAGGAGGATACGGCCATGACGGCCGAGGGCCCCAACGTTTTTGCCCCCAACGGGCAACTACATTACTAGGAGGGCGTACCCCCGTGCTGGTAGGTGTAATGAGTGACTCCCACGACAACCTAGCGAATGTCAGAAGGGCTGCAGGAGTGTTCAACGAGCTCGGAGTGGACCTGGTAATACACCTAGGAGACATAGTCGCGCCCTTCACACTGATAGAGCTAGCCGGGAGCCTCAAGGCCAGGGTAGAAGCGGTCTACGGTAATAACTGCGGCGAGAAGGAGGGTCTGAGGAGGGCTGCTTCAAAGGTGGGAGCCGGGATCCGGGAGCCGCCCTACACTCTTACACTAGACGGCAGGAGGATACTCCTGCTACACGGTTTCGGGTCGCCCGAGAATACCGTTGAGATAGTCGATGCACTGGCGGAGTCGCGGAGGTGGGACGCGGTATTGTATGGTCACACCCACGATAGCGATCTACGCTACAAGAGGGGAGTCCTGGTATTGAATCCCGGCGAGACCGGGGGCTGGCTCGGGGAGCCCAGCGTAGCAGTGCTGGATACGAGCACGTTGAAGGCGAGGATAATTTGGCTGGACAAGAGGTAATCGAGCTCGACGGCTTGAAGAGGCTGTTGGAGGTCATAGCAGCCGACTCCAGCGTCGAGCACATCGGGCTACTCTTCGGTAGAGGCTCCCGCGTCCTAGTCTACGTTCCATTGAGGAACGTGTATGGTGCCAGGGACAGGTTCCAGGGAGACGCCTGGGATATAGTCGTGGCCTTCACCATGGCCGAGAGGTACGGGTTGGAGCTTGTAGCTGTATACCACAACCACCCCTGCGGGGAGCCAAGGCCGAGCAAATACGACCTTGAGGGGATGAAGCGGTGGCCATATATATGGGTCATCGCATCGAAGAGGGAGATAAGGGCCTGGAAGCAGACCAGCAGGGGCCTCGTCGAAGTGGGTGTAACCGGGTAATGAACCTGTCGAGGACTCCGCGGCAACGGGGTAAGAGGAAGCCCCTCGTGGGCCTGGGGAGCATACTGCTAGCCTTCATACTAGCCTACGCGGGCTACCTGGCCACTGGGAGCACCCTGGTAGCGGGTGCTCTAGCCGGGCTCCCCACCTACGTGGCCCCCGCGTACTTCGCCTGGAAGAGGGAGCCCTTGAAGGCCTACGCCTCCGCCCTCCTCGCCTCGATGGTGTCTGGCAGTATAGCGTGGATAGTCACGGGCCTCGGAGGCAGGGAAGCCACGCCCCCGGTGGACCCGGTCCTGGCTTTTGCGCTGGGCCTCGCGACCGCTGGCCTGGCCTCCCACCTGGCAGCTAGCAGTGTATTCGTATACCTGCTAGATGCCATAGACCATGCAACGACGTACTACCCTGGCATAGCGTCCCTGTTCCTCTGCACGTCGAGCGCCACGGTCCTGGGCCTAGTTATAGTGGTTTCGCTTAGGAAGCCCCGGGACATGCTCAGCCCGAGCGTCCTCCTAGTCGCGGTCCTCGGGATAGTCTTCCTCCTCTTGACGGCTGAGGCTTGGGGCGTCTAATCCCGGGGCCTCAGGACTGGGGTATACTTGGGGTTAGAGTAGGGAGGCTAGTTTTCCGAGGCCGTATAGGGTTATGACGAGCCCAAGTATGAAGTAGAGCCCGTATAGAAATGATGCGGCGGTGGCTATGTCTAGGCTCTCCCTGTAGGAGGCGGTTTCCCCGCCCTTCTGGTAGGAGTAGTCGTTTACCTCCATCTTGAGGAGCATTAGCTTGGGAGCGCCAGTGGCGTTACCGTAGCTGAGCACTCGGTGGGATTCTATCTTCATTAGGAGGCCCGTGGAGCCGTGGTAGTAGTACGTGGTGAAGCCTAGGTAGTAGGTCCCGTTCACCGGGCCGGTTATGATTTGGGGCTGCAGGTCTACCCGGTAGCCCGACGCCGGTCCCAGGCTAGACACCACTCCGCTCTGCTGGGCGTATAGTGCTAGGAGGTCTAGGGGAGCGGCCAGTATACTGTATAGGTTCTCTATGGTTGTGTTCGTGTGTATATCCTCGCCGTTTGACGTCGTCAGGCGGACCTCGGCGTACCCGTCTCTACAGGGGTCGTTTAGGACTGAGAGCCTCCAGGTGAAGTTCTCCAGGACCTCCACGCTCCTGTTCTCCTCGAAGTAAGCCACCAGGGAGCCCTTCCCCTGGGACTCCAGGTTGGCTAGGTTCACGCCGAAGGCCGTTCCATTACACTCGGAGGGCTTGCCCGTGAACGCCGTGTAGACCTGGCTTGCGGTCGAGGAGTAGGAGTATAGGGAGCTTGCCATGACTGCTAGCCCGACTAGGATCAAGACGATCCCGGCGCGTTTATCCATAAGCCCGACACCTCCTGGAGGCCGTGGGGCCACGGCCTCTATAACCCTTACCCGGGGGCGATCCTACATTATCCTCTGGAAGCTCAGGAGCGATAGGACCAGCAAGAGGGTCCCTACGCCAACCGCTACGGTCAGGGCCATGGCCTTCTTCTCGCCTAGGAGAGGCTCCACGAGCTCTTTAAGGATGTAGGCTCCGTCGGCCAGGATCGAGCCGCCCGGTAGTGGGAGCACCAGGGGGGCGGCGTTAACTATGGCGAGGCTCAGGTTTATTATGAAGAGCAGGTTCACGAACACGCCGACTTCTCTGCTAGGCCAGTACTCGTTCTCAAGGGTTATGCCTATCCTCCCACGCTCACAGGGCTTCGCGTTGGGGTTACCCTCTCTATGCACGATTACATGGGTTACCTCACCGTTGTACCGGACCTCGAAGTCTATTGTCAGGGTCTTCGTGGGGTCCGGCAGGCCCATCCCTCCGAGTATATTCAACACGTCCCCAACACTCCTAACAGGAGTCCCGTTTATGGCGAGGATCTCCATGCCGGGCTTCAAGCCCGCCTCGCTGGCAGGGCTCCCAGGGTCAACCCCGGTGATGACGGCTCCCGCTACAAGGGCCCCAGCCAGGAGTAGCGCTATAACCGCGATCACGGCGTTGGCCCCGACGCCGGCGGAATAGACGGGTATCTTCCTCCTCTTCTCGGCTCTATTCAGCTCCTCCTCGTCGGGCTCGACGAACGCCCCCGGTATGAAGAGGAAGAAGGCTATCCCGGCATCCCTTATCTTCAGCCCGACGGCCCTCGCCACGTAGGCGTGAGCTAGCTCGTGGAAGAACGCGGCCACGCCCAGCGCCAGTAGTATGTATATCGTGGCCTGCCACGACATGGTCACGCCGGGTATGAAGGGGACGAAGCCGGCGACCCCCGCGGAGCACTCGGGGGGCTTGATGTATCGTAGCAGGAAGAGGTCTATCGTGTAGTAGTAGAAGAGCACCGCCGACGCTATGAGGATTACGAAGCTGGCCCACCCGTAGAGGCGGAAGAGCCTGGCCTTGCGGCCCTCGGGCATGGGGTCGAGGCTTATCCCCGCCCTGGCTATTATATAGCCGGGGTGGACCTCCACCCTACCCCTCTTACCGCGGAACAGCGAGTAGACTATTGTCCAGAACACTACCAGTATCGCGGCGAACGCCAGCAGACCCCTGTCCAACCCCCACTCAACTCCAGATACCGTTCCTAGGCCAGGCAATTAAGACGCTACCGCCTATACACTGCAATCCCCGATCCACGCGGCCTCATGCACCTCCTCCAGGAGAGAGGGGACTATCTCGGAGGCCAGCGCCACGGAATCCTCCACACCATACCCACGGAGCATATAGCCCAGGAAGGCGGCCGTAAACGCGTCGCCAGCACCCGTCGGGTCCTCCAACACCCCACCAGGGGGATCAACACCCCCGAGGAGGCGCCCGTACATGTACACGTCAACCCTCCCGGGCCCCCGGGTCAGTAGGAAAAGCCAGGTCCCAGGCGTATAGGGGGCTTCGCCCTCGCTGGCATGAACCACCTGCACCACTCCCATGCCCCCGGGGTAGAGGAGGCCCCTCCTAGAGTACCCCTGCACGTCCAAGGCCACAATCCTAGAGTAGCCCTGTAGGAGCAGCGGGAGCCCTCCATACTCTTCCCCGTAAACCGGGCTCACCAAAGCCACGTCAAGAGGGCCCACACTCCTAGCAACACTCAGAACTTGTCCGGCATCGATCACTGGGACCGAAGACCTGGCCCTTATGGTCCTTGAGGGACCCTCATAGGAGATCTCAAACACCATGCCCGGCCCCACAACCATGTACCCAGCCCTGCGTACCCCAAGCCCCCGCTCGACCCCGACAACCTCCATGGTGGCGTGTCCAACAGGGCCGATAGCATAGGGCTCCACGCCTAACTCCCTGAAGGCGTACCCGGCGTATAGCGCGGGGCCCCCAGCCCGGCAACCAGTCTCCAACACGTCGATTGTAGGCGGCGAGACCACCAGCGCCCTATACAACGCTCATCGCACCACTCAATCCCACAAGGCGTACTCCAAGCCCTAGCCTCCGGGAATGCCGGTGCTATGCAGTGGAGGGTCCCTCCCCCGGTAAATATAGCCTAGGCGCTGGTCAAGGGCATGGGGGCCATGGATTGCGCGGCTCGTGCAGCGAGATACCACCTTGCAGGGGCGTCTACGTGTACCTCTTCCAGGTGGAGGAGGGGCTGGAGGCGGCTGTGGGAGGCCTCGGCCCCCAGAGATTCCCGCCCGGTGTCTACGCCTACGTTGGGAGTGCGAGGGGCCCTGGAGGGGTTAGGGCTAGGGTCTGTAGGCATATGGCTCGGGAGAAGAGGCTTAGGTGGCACATAGACTACGTGTCTGCCAGGGCCGAGCCCGTAGGAGTCTTCTACTCCTGTGACAGCGACTGTAGCGAGGGGTCTCTAGCCCTGGAGTGCAGCAGGCTCCTGACCCCGTGGATCAGGGGGTTTGGATCGAGCGATGATAGCGTTGCCGAGACTCACTTGTACAGGTGCCGTGGGCTCCGGGAGTGCCTGGAGGGTGTGCAGAGGTGTTTCGAGGCCATGGGGTGTAGCCCGGCCTATAGGCTCCTGGCTAGAGGCTCCTCCTCTTGACGCTCCAGGCCAGGATGTAGGGTATGGCTGTGAGCCTAACCGGCCTGTAGGTCGGCTTAACGCGTCTCTTCCTGATCCACTCCAGCACGTCGTCGACTCCCGTGGGCTCCTCTGGGAGTACTATGGGCGTGGTCCCCAGCTCCCTGTGGACGTGGGCGTCTGACCCGCTGGTCCCTGGGATCCCCCGTTTATGGGCTAGTATGATAGCCGGTGTGTTCAGGCAGGGGGGCCCGCGGGCGTTCCAGACCTCTACCGCGTCGAAGAACCTGTATTTCTTGAGGATCTTTAGCCCGATGCTGCTCCTGACAGGGTGGAACGGGTGCGCTGCCACCATTAGGCAGTTCCTCTCGTCGGCCCAGTCCCTTAGCTCTTCTAGAGTGGTCGGGTTCTCTGGGTGGGGGGAGTCGCAGTAGACTAGCACGTCGCCTAGGTCTGTCCTGACCTCGTTCCCGTGGATTATCATGGGGCCTCCAAGGATCCTGGAGATCCTCTCGGCCAGGGAGCTGCCCCTGAAGGTGTCGTGGTCCGTCACCGCTAGGGCCGTGAGCCCCCTGTTGAGCGCTATCCTGACGGCCTCCTCGGGGGTCATGGCTCCGTCGCTCACCCTCGTGTGGAGGTGTATCTCGGCCCTGTAGCTGTCCAATGGCCTCTGCCCCGTCCCCCTGTAGCTACCTGCATATCTACTTATTACATTGCATCCCGGGGGTTAGCCTCTGGGTGGAGGGTCCCCGGTGAGGATAATCCCGGTTTACGGCGAGGGGATCTTTAACATCGCGTGGGGAGTCATATACTATACCATAGTCTTCGACTACGTGGACCCCACGGGCGAGTTCTGGTCCTATATGAGGGACCCCCGTAATAGGAGGAGAGAGGAGGAAGAGACCCGGAGGCTCATGCAGGAGGCCATCGACGACGAGCGCACACTCGTTAACGGGGTCGAGGTGAGGCCTGTCGTAGACGCGGCTATCCTACACTTCCGGGGCAGCAGGAGGAGGCATAGCATCACGTTCCACGTAAGGATACCATACTCGCCGATAGACGGCGTCAACGTCTACGAGAACTACTACGAGCCCGGCGCCGCCGAGTACCCCTACATCGTCTACTGGATCGCCCAGCCAGACGGGAGGATAAGGAGGCTGGAGACGCCGGGCAGGGTCACGTATAGGAGAAATGGTAGGATCGCGGTGGTTAGAGTAAGGCGTGGCACCAAGATAAACGGCTACGAGGCCGTGGAGTTCGAGGCACACAAACCGGCGGTGGAGAGCCCCTTCTAGGGCAGGCCGAGAGCCTCGCCACTCACGCCGACAATATCCTCTATCCTAAACTTGATCATCCTCATCAGAATAGACCTAGCCCTCCTGACGGGGCCCACGGGCATGCCCCTCGACTTCAAAAGGCTCTCTATGACCTGCAGGTTCTCCAATGTGGAGGACGTAACCCTCCCATTCATTATCTCCCACGCGGCCTGCTCCAACACGTTAGCGGCCATCCTAAGCACAGCGGCCCTATGGGGGTTCCTGGCCTTCCTGGCCATCGCCCTATACCTCTCCGCATCCTCGCTGGCTATGAGCCAGGCGGTTCTAGCTATTGACACTCCAAGGCACCCCGGTGGGTAATTGGTTAATACGCCGGGATTATCGGAGCCTAGAACACAGTATTACCCATGTATGACTACACGACGCGAGAATGGGGAATCCGGGGGTGTGGCCTACCGTCCCCTTCCCCTGGCGGGCCTCCTTGTTTAGCCTGGTCCCCACGCCTCTGGTCGCGGATCGCGTCGGTGCCGGCGATCCCAGTCATCGGCCCCTCCCGGTGAAGGTTATGCCTTCGACGGACTCCACGATTATGCCCTTATACAGCCAGCTTATCTGTCTTAGCGTGGCGTGCATGTCGAAGTCTGTCAGGGCGCTTATACCGTCCACCGGGACCACCACCTTGTACCATCTAAGCGCCGCGCTCGCCGCCGTGTGTAGCACGCATATGTTGGCTACCGTGCCGACGATCACCGTGTACTCGATCCCATACACCCTGAGTAGGTCGTCGAGGGGCGTGCCGTAGAAGCCGTCGTACCTGGTCTTGACGAGCACTATGTCCCCCGGCTGGGGCTTTAGCTCGTCTATGATCTGCCAGCCCCAGGTCCCGTAGCGGACGTGCTCGCCCCAGATCCCGTACTCCGGGTCATCGTCGTAGTGGGTGTCTTGGGTGTAGAAGATCCTGGCCCCGGCGCGCCGGGCCTTGTCCAACAGCCTCCTTATAGGCTCCACCGTCTCCATGGCCCTGGGCACGTGGAGCTTGCCCTCAGGCTTGACGAAGTCGTTCTGCATGTCTACGACTATCACGGCGGTCTTATCGGCTGGGAGCTCGACCCTGTCGACGACACTGTACTCGGGGACCTCGACCATGACCACGCCCAAGCCACCCCCAATACCAGTATTATTCCATCGCGGAGCGTATAACGCTTGCCTAGTCGCAGTATGGCAATGGAATATTACGAGGGACCCTCAACCAGCTTGACACCCGGGAGGGGTGAAGGGCAGGGTTGCCGCAGGGATTCTACGTGGTAGGCGAGGATGAGGTAGAGGCTATCTCGGTAGAGGATATGAGGGCCTACGAGCTAAACGGCGTCTCCCTAGGCATACCACTACTCCTAATGATGGAGAACGCGGGCAGGAGCGTCGCCGACTACATAGAGTACAGGCTAGGCGGCGTGAAGGGGAAGAGGATAGCGGTCATAGCAGGGAAGGGGGGCAACGCCGGGGACGGGTTCGTAGCCGCCAGACACCTAGCCGGTAGGGGGGCCCGGGTCCAGGTACACCTGGCATATCCCCCCACCGAGGTCATCCACGAGGATGCAAGGCTCAACCTAGAAGCCCTCCTGAGGATGGACTCCGTGGGGATAGTGAAGCCCATGGCCCGGGGCTGGCTAGAGGTCGACGACTCAGACGTGGTGGTCGACGCGCTCCTTGGAACCGGGGTCAGAGGGTCCCTCAGGAGCCCGGTCAAGGAGGCGGTGGAAGCCTTCAACAAGGCCCCGGGGCTCCGGGTCTCAATCGACGCCCCCACAGGCGTGGACCCCGACACGGGGGCGGCTGTGGATGAGGCGGCGAGGGCTGACGCAACGGTTACAATGCACAAGGTCAAGAGGGGCCTGTTGAAGGCTAGGCTCTACACGGGAGAGCTGGTGGTCGCCTACATAGGGCTGACCAGGGACGCCGAATACTATGCCGGGCCAGGCGACGTAGCCGCCAGGATACCGCGGAGGCCCAGGGACTCCCATAAGGGCGTCGGCGGGAGGGTGCTGGTCGTGGCCGGGAGCAAGTACTATGTCGGGGCGCCGCTCCTCACAGCCCTATCCGCCGCGAGGACCGGCGTGGACCTGGTCTACCTAGCCTCCCCACGGGAGATAGCCTTCACAGCAGCGTCCAAGTGTAGCACCGTGATACCATACCCGCTGCGGGGAGAGACCCTCTCAAGAGAGGACCTAGAGGGGATAGCTAGCATGATGGAGAGGGTCCATGCGGTGGCAATCGGCCCCGGCCTGGGGAGGGAGGAGGAGACCCTTGAGGCCGCCGCCAGGATAATAGAGTTGGCGGTCGAGAAGAGGGTCCCTCTAGTCGTAGACGCCGATGGCCTGAGGGCGGTGGCAGAGTCCGGCACTAGCCTGGCCGAAACCGTAGTCCTCACACCACACCGCGGGGAGGCGAGGCTCTTATCGGGCGTCGACGCCGCCCCGCTGGAGCAGGCCAGGAGCATAAGCAGGAGGCTGGGGGCTACTGTGTTGGTGAAGGCCCCGAGGGATGCCGCGTGTAGTGCCGAGGGGCTGTGCAGGGAGAATAGGAGTGGAGTCGCCGCGATGAGTGTGGGTGGCACGGGGGACGTGTTGACCGGCGTCATAGCCGGGATAATGGCGAAGCGCAACAGCATACTCGGGGACCCGTCGCCCCTTAACTCGGCTATAACAGGGGCCTACCTGGTTGGCCGTGCTGGAGAACTGGCCTATGGGAGGCTCGGGGAGTCGTTGACCGCCCTCGACATAGTTGAGGTGATACCCGGCTTGTTGCGTGACCCGTTGCAGGCCTAGACTGGCTAGACTGGGGATACGGTAAAGTATATACTGTGTATATAAGTAGAGTATTGACACATGTATAACACGGGTGGAAGCATAAGTGTACAAGATAACCATATCCGGCGAGACCTACTACGCCTGCGGCGAATGCGGCCTCATATACCGTAGCAGGGAGACGGCTAGGGAATGCGAGTCCTGGTGCTCCAGGCACAAGACCTGTAATGTAGAGATAGCCAGGCACGCTGTGGGGAGCCTAGCCCCGGCGAGCCTCCGGCTGACCAGCGCCTAGCCCCTCTACCCCCCTAAGCCTCTCGATCAACCTCCAGTAGCCCTCGTCGCCAGTGATCTCCTCGTGCTCCCTGGCTATCTTCCTGAGGAGGCCCTTAGCCCTCCTGGCTATGAAGCTTGCTATGTAGTCGCTCATATCGGCCCTGCCCGGGTCGAGGGGCGTGTTTATCCTGCCTATACTCGCCATAGAGTGTATCATGGCAGAGACGCTGTCCCCGTTAACGGCTGCCGACAGCCTCTCGGGGTCCCTAACCCCGCTATAGTAGAGGAAGCGTACTATCGATAGGGATAGGGCCTTGGCTATCACCTCCTTATTCTCCTCGTACAGCCTCTCCAGGCCCTGCCTGAGCCTGTCGAGAACCTCTCCATAGTCGACGCGTCGTAGTGGTAGGCGTAGGGCTGGAGCCAGGAAGCTATGGTCTAGCAGGGGCTCCAGGCTCCTGTGCGAGAGCACGGTCGCGCTCGCGTAGGCGCTGTAGAGTATCGATCTGGTAAACTGCTCCACGTCATCCTCAACCACGGCATCCCCGGCCAGTATAGACTCGGCCTCCTCCACGCCCAGGGGATCCATGGCCAGCGGCGTGCCCCTGGAGTCTAGGATCATCGGGACAGACCACGGGAACCCCCTTATGGTGGACGTGAGGGGCCTATCGAGGACAACCACCTTGAACTCCCCGAGCAAACCCTTCTCATCGAGACCCCGCAGTAGGCTGTAGCTCGACTTGCATAAGGGATGGACTAGTAGCGTGTACCCCGCCACGGCCTCCCCCTCCCCAGGGGCCGGAGGAACCCTCCCTTAATTACTCTAGATCAATATGATGATCTACGAGGCATATCCTAGGGCCCGCGGAGGGCTAGCGGCGGTGGGTAAGGGTCACGTTATAAGGGAGAGGTATGAGGCGACCGCCAAAGGGTACGATGAGCTGTATAGGGCGGAGCAGTATGAGAAGTATAGCGTCGCCCTGAGGAGGGTCCCTCCCCGGGGCAGGGTCCTCGACGCTGGATGCGGCACGGGGCTCCTGGCCGAGTACATGAGGCTCGCCGGCTACCTGGACAGGGTGGATCTCTACGTCTGCATGGACTATAGCTGGAGCATGCTGGAGATAGCCAGGTGGAGGCTCAGCCATATATGCCCGGGTAGGTGTGTGGCCGTCGAGGGCAACGTATTGGAGATCCCATTCGGGGACGAGAGCTTCGACACGGTCTACAGCTTCACGGTGCTCGACCTGGTCGACAGCGTTAGGAGGGCTGTGGGGGAGTTGAGGAGGGTCTCCCGGGGCCCCGTAGTCGTGTCGCTCCTGAAATCCCTGCCCCACAAGGATCTGCTACTCCTCGACGGGTACCCCCTGCTTGGGACCACCTCAAAGGACGCCTTGTTCAGGCTAGACCCGCCTAGGGCCTAGGGCCCTCCTGAAGTAGGGGTTCTCCCTGGCGACCTCCTCGACTACCTCCTCAACGCTCTTGCCCGGGGGGACGGGCCTCTTGACGAATACCCCCGTCCTGCCGTGCTCCCTGCGCCTCGACAACACCCGTATCCTCTCCTCGACGGTCTCAAGGCTCACGCCGGTCAGCTTAGCCGCCAGCCTCTCGTTACCCTCAAGCTCGACCTCGACATGCCCCCTCTCGGTCGGTATAATGAGTACGAGGTCCTTGTTGACCCCGGGGACCCTCTTGCCCGCCCGGACCCCCTCCAGGCCCAGCTCCCCGCCCCACCTATAGAACTCCCTCTCCCTCGGCTTCAAAACCGCCAGGGGGACGCTGACGACCTGCTCCTCCGCCTCATCCAGGTAGAAGTAGACCTTTGGGGTATAGTTGGGCGTCGCCTGCACGATCTCCCTATATCTAACCCTATAGCCGGCCCTCTCAAGCAGGAGTTCCACGATGCCTGGGGAGACGGGCTCGACGACCACGACGTCGACGTCCGAGTCCCTGTCAACGTCGCCCCGGGCTATGCTACCGTGGACTATGACCTCGACGCGCAGGGGCCTGAGAGCCTCCATGATCTTCACGGCCTTAGCCCTCTTCTCTGCTAGAACCCTCCACCTCCACTCGTCATACTCGACCTCGACGCCGGGATATGCGGGTCTAGGCGTCATACCCCTAATCCACCACGTAGCGCTCGTGTATGGCCTCGCCGACGACCTCGCCGCGGCTATAGGCCGTCACGTGGAACAACGCCCTCCTACCATCGAAGGACACCAGCCTGGCCTCCACCCTCACCTTCTCCCCCTCCCCAACGCTCTTCCTATGCCTCACGTCGACCCTGTAGCCGACGCTAGTCTTACCGGCGGGGAGGGCTAGGTCTAGGCAGGTCCTGGCGGTTACCTCCATCATTAGGACGAGGCAGGGAGTCGATAGCACGCGGCGCCCCCTCTCCTTTAGGTGGAGCGCCAGGTGCTCCTCCCCAACGGTGAACTCCATTGCACAGGCCCTATGGGACTCCTCCCTGACCTCTATCTCCTCCTGCAAGCTTCTCAGCCTCTCGTATGAACCCCTGGAAGGCCTCGACTATATGGTTTGACTCCACGCCAGCATACTCCACTAGGCTGAGGAAGCCGTTGGCCGCGTGGAATGCCAGGGGCATGCTGGGCGGGGCCATGCCTATCTCCTTCACGACACTCCTGGCCAGGCCGGGCGGGTAGACGTGGATAGTCGAGTCGGGCCAGGCCCTCAGGATGAGGCCCTCCTCGCCCACCACCCCCACCAAGCCGAAATAGTGCCTCCCACTAGCAACGCGGTACGAGGCGAGCCGGGAGCCCCCCTCTATGGGGTCCCTCCACTCGTCCCTGGCCAGGTCCACGGCTATGGGTTCTAGTAGCTCGGGCTCTATGGGGTCCCCCTCCTCCAGCCCCGGGAACAGCTCCTCTATCCTGCCTAGGGGGTCCCTTCCAGTGTATACCTCTACGAAGGGCTTCCCGGAGCTCTTGCCGATCCCGACAACGCCGTCACCCTGGAGCTCCTCCTCGTACCTGGAGTAGACCCACCTAAGCGATCCACTGCGGAGCACGATCGCCACGTGATAGTCGCCCGCCTCTGCATGGTACCGGCCGCCTCCACTGGCTCTACGAACCCCATCCTCACCGCTCCACAGGGACCCGAGGCTCCCCACAGTCAGCCCCCCGGTGGCTAGGCGGGAGACCGCTACTACGACATCGTAGCCCCCGGGAAACCTGGGAGCTATGAACAGCGGTATCGCCGGGGCCATGGACAGGGGTATGGAGTCGTTCACAACTAGCAGACCCTTCATTGCACTACTCCCCGGAGGGACCCTCCCCTCATCCTCGGAAGCCTACTCGGCTAGCCCCGAGTACTTGTCTATCACGTGGACCGGCGGTATCATGGAGAGCTTGGGGGCCCTCACGGTCACCACCACCGCCCTCTCGTCCGGCAGGTAGACCCAGTCAAAGCCCTCGCCCTGCCTGGGCAGGGGAGGCTCCTCCCCCTCTTCGAGGTAGTAGTAGGCCTCGACGAGGACCTCGTTCACGCCCCAGTCTATCCTGATCTTGTCGGCCAGGAGGTCGCTCCCCTCAAGGGCCACGAGCTCCACTATAACCCCCGGCTCCTCCGGGTCGAACTCTAGCATCTCAAGCTCGAACCTCCCCCTGGCCTTCAACCTATCCAGTATCCTGGATACTAGCCCTCCCCAAGCCTCCACGGCGTAGAAGTACACTTCGTCGAAGAGGCTGGCCACCCTATGCTCCTTCCTAACCCTAAGCTCCAGCCCCCAGCGCGCCAGGTGGCCCGAGTAGGCCGACATGGATTCAAGGGAACTACTCACTAGGTCCTCGACGCTAGTCTTCAGGCTCTCGGCAAGCTTTTCAAGGCCGCGCAGCGCCTCGCCGCTCACTTCAACCCTAATCTCCGGCATACACGTACACCCCTGGGTTTAGTAGCCCGTCGTGCACCGGGGAATATAACATGGAGTCAGTGGCGGGAGAATGGGCGGCTTGAGGCTCGGGTTCGCTCGCCATCCCCCCATGGAGGCGGTGGGGGTCGGCAGCGGTCAAGCCACTCCATCGCCCGGGTAAACACTATCACGGGCCCCGGGGATAAATCCTTGCTAGGATTCTCGACCCGCACTCCAGGGGCACTCGCCGTTGTATGGGCAGTATTGGCACCGGCGCCCGCCTCCCACGCGGGGCGACCTCCCGCCGGCTAGCAGGGCTATCTTGTCTCTTAGCTCGTGGAGGTCGGCCACCGGGTTGTATATTCTGGTTGTGACCATCCATTTGCCTCCCTTAGCTGGCTTAGGCCCGTGCATCTTCAGGTTTGACAGGGCAGTGGCTAGGCTCGACTCGTCTAGGCCTACAGCGACCGCTAGGGTGGCGTCGCCTGTATTGGTTGTTGTTTCTAGTATGTGGGCGGCTAGTATTAGCGGGGCCCAGTCACCGGGGTATACCCGTAGCCTGCCCCTTATCCTAGCCCTCACCAGGGCCCGGGGCCTCCCATCCTCGTAGTATACCGCGTCGGGGCTCACTATGGCCGGGACCCCGTCGACTTCCCCCACCAGGGTTACCTTGACGAACCCCCTGCCCTTCCTGGGCACGCGCCTGAGGGCTTCGAGCATTTTCCTGGCCAGCTCCCTGGCCCTGCCGGGGCCTATCCTCCCGGTCCTCCTAGCGTCTAGTAGGGGCTTGTACTCGCAGTAGTATGAGGATTCTAGTAGGTAGCCTGTTACCGCGCCCGTGTAGGCTATTGGCGCCTCCCACTCCACTATAGCGTGCCTCCGCCTCGGAGGGCGTCTATGGTATTATCATTTATGGTATTATCATTTCTATATTGCCCTGGGGGACCCCCCTTGTTTACTCTTCCGCGGCCCTGGCTAGTAGCTTGTTGAATATCGCTAGGCCTATCGCGTAGACTATTATGGTTCCTGCTATCGCTGGCCATGCCATGGCCAGGGCCTCGCCTGGAGTGTAGTTGTATAGGGTCATCCTCCTTATCGCCTCTATCTCGCGGGAGAGCGGGTATACGTCGGCGACTACCTGGAGGCTCTCTGGCAGTATGAACTTCGGGATTACTATCCCGCCGATGAACATTATCGGGAACGCGATAGCGTTTACTATGACCATGGCCGCCTCCTGGCTCCTGGCTAGGGGTGCCAGTAGTAGGCCTAGCCCTATAGTGAATAGTGCTCCAAGCGCCAGCAACGCTATTATCGCTATGGCCGCCTGTAGCGATATGTTGTAGCTGGCCCCGAGCGCCAGGCTGAAGAGTATTATTGACAGGGAGGATATCGCCACAGCTATCAGCGTCGATAGGGTCAGCGAAGCCAGCAGCTCCCACTTCCTTATGGGCGAGGAGAGGATTATCCTGAGGGTCCCCTCCTTCTTCATGTCTATTATGCTACTCGTGCCAGTTGAGAGGCCTATGAAGAGTATCTCGACCCCTATCATTCCTATGGCGTAGAAGGCCCTCACGCCCTCCGGCGTCTCTAGGAGTGGCGGCGTGTAGAGGGTCTCGTTGACAGTCAGCGGTTTCCTGAGGAAGTTGAACCAGTTGCCCAGGTAGGCCTTGTACTCCTCTGGGACGTATTGCACCGCAAACTTCATGGTCATGTTGAGGTATCTCTCCCTGATGCCGTCGGCGAACCCGTTGAGGAAGCCTATGGTGGCCTCTCTATTGTAGTCGCCCCAGGGGGTCTTCAGGGTGACTAGGCGTATGGTCGCGGGGGTCATGTTGAGGAGTGACTCGGTGAAGTTACCAGGTATTATGAGCCCGACGTCTACTCCTCCCCGCTTCACGCTTTCAATGAGCTTGGTCTCGTTGTCGTATATGTAGATCTTGAATACCTTGGACTCGTTCATGGCGGTCTTCAGCGCGTCGCTGAGGTCTAGCCTGGTCCCGTTCTCTAGGACCACTCCGTTGTCGGGGTCGTATATGCCGGCTTTGATAGGGTTGTAGCTCGTGTTCCCCCATATGCCTATCATTAGCCCGTAGAAGAGTATGGGGAATAGTATCACCCAGAAGAGTACCTCCTTGTACCTGAATATGCCCTTGACCCCCACGTATGCCTCGCTCAGTATCCTGTTTAGCGAGCCCATCACTCCTCCACCCCCTCTCCAAGCTCCACCCCGGTCAGGTGTAGGTACACCTCTGCGAGCCCGGGCTTCTTCACCTCAACGAGCTCTATACTAGAATTATTATTAATTAAAACCTCTATAATCCTGGGGAGCACGGTATCGGGATCCCTAGTCAAATACCAGGCCTCGCCGTCAGAAACCCTCAACAGCTTATACTCGCCGTTAGAAGGCGGAGGGTCCCTCAAGACCCCGCGAATCCTAATCCTAGCGAACCCAGCGTGCTCCCTTATCAGGTCGAGCGGCCTGCCCTCGGCCACAATCCTACCCCTATGGAAGATAAGGACCCTGTCAGCGTTCTCCTCGGCATCCTCAGCTATATGCGTGCTCGCAAGGACCACGCGGCCACCCGCCAGGCCCCTTATAATCCTCCACAACTCCCTCCTCGCAGCCGGGTCCAACCCGCTCGTCGGCTCGTCGAGTATCAAGACCCTCGGATCACCCATCATCGCCGCCGCTATAGAGAGCTTCTTCCTCATCCCACCACTGAGCTGCTGGACCTTCTTACCCCTATGCTCCAACAGGCCCAGGGCCTCCAGTAGCTCCAACCCCCTCCTCTTAGCCTCGCCCATACCGAGGCCCCTGAGGAGCCCATACCATACCAGGTTCTCCATCACCGTGAGGCGCAGCCTGAAGGGCATGTCCTGGGGGGCGAACCCTATGCACTCGCGGGCCCTCTCCCACCCGCTGCCCCAGACCTCGTAGCCGCAGACCCTCACGCTCCCCCGCGTGGGCGTTAGGGCCCCGGCTATAATGGACATCGTCGTGGTCTTGCCGCTGCCATTCGGGCCCATGAGCATCGTTATGCCCTCGCCCGCCTCGAAGGACACGTTGTCCACGCCGACGGACCCGTCCCTGTATATCTTGGCAAGGTTCTCTACGACAACCAGTGGCTCCACGGCCTCCACCAGGGATTAAATGTAGCCTCACTGGGGAAATAAGCCACGATGATACTCTGAATTTCAGAGCCCCATATAGAGCAAATACGGGGGCCCAGGATCCCGGGTACGCTGAAAACAGTGGGATAACCATGGGAAAACGATTTATCCTCTCCCAGACAATGTATAATTAGACGGCCCGGCCCCCAGGGACCCCCAATACACACGCTATAGACACGCCCCGATGCACATCCAAGAGCGCCAGCCCGGTGCTGCGAGAGGGGCGAGCCCCGCCGGCGGGGGGCGTATGAGGAGGGCCATAAGGCCCGCCACGGCGCGCCACGACGCCGTGAGAAGCATAACCCCACCCTCGACAGGAACGCCTCCCCTTTGGGGTTTGGGGAGGCGCTTGGGATCGCCGGGGGTCCCTAGGGGCCGGGTTTTTCTTTCCCCCTTATAGTATCTCTCTGAGGCACTCCGAGTATCTAGCCAGGGCTTTGCTCACTAGCCTGTAGTACTCGGTCTCTGTGTTCTCGTCTATGCATTTCGCTAGCCTGGGTAGTGTTTCTATGAGGTGGTTGTAGGCCAGCTTCCTCAGGATGGGCTGGGCGTCTATGTGGGCGCTGCTGGATATTATCGAGTATAGTTCTAGGATTACAGGTATGTTGTCTGGGAGCCGCTCTCTTGTGGTGTCTAGCTTGAGCCCTGCTTCTCTAATGATACTGTAGAGGTCGTCTATTATGTCTGGTTTTCCCAGCGTGTGTTCTCCCCCGAGATAGTATGACTCGTATATCGGGCACTTGGGCCTTGGGTAGGAGGCGGTGAAGAGCCTCGTGTACTCTATCTCCAGTTCGTCGGGAGGCCCGGCGTACAGTTTCTCGGAGGCTCGCGTGGCTAGCAACAGCGCCTCTCTACACTGTGCTGCTGGGCAGTCGCTGCCGGCGTCTAGGCTCTCCCAGCGCTTCTCTACGTATTTGGGGTTCAGGAGGAGGCGTTCTAGAGTGGCTGCTATCTTGGAGGTTAATGCGATGCATTCCCTCAACCCGCTCCCTCGTATATACATTCTAGGCTAGATATTATACTTCTAGAGTCTAGCAAGTATTTATATAGCAATCTATATATTTATATCCCTCAGAATATATATCACTAGTATAACCGGCCCCCGAAGGGTGTCTTAAATGCCCAAGCTCAAACGCAGAGAGTTCCTAAAGCTGGCAGCCGTATCCACAGCGATAGCCGCGACCAGCAAGGCTGGTGTAGACGGCATATTCCTCAAGAGGGACTCCATGAGCCTCCTAGAGTCAGCAGTCGAAGGACGCGGTCTAGAGGAGCGCTACTTCGTCTGCCGGATATGCGGTGGCGGGTGTGTACTAAAGGGGTACGTTGACAGGAACGGGAGGCTTGTGAAGATAGAGGGCGACCCGCGGGACTGGGTCTCCCACGGGACGCCATGCGTCAAGGGCAAGACCTCCCTGAAGATGCTATACGACCCAGACAGGCTCAGGAAGCCCCTCATAAGGACGAGCAGGGACAGGGGCTTCATACTAGACGACAAGGGAGCCGTAGTTGGAGTGAAGGACCCCAAGTGGAGGGAGGCCACCTGGGACGAGGCCCTGGACCTTGTAGCGGATAAGATGGCCGAGGCTATAAGGGAGTGGGGGCCCCAGTCGATAGTCTTCATAGGCCACGGCAAGGGGGGAGCTCTGGCTAGCTTAATCGGGACCCCCAACGTGGTCAAGCACCATACCACGTGCCATTCCACGTGGGACGTAGTCCTCAAGCCAATGTACGGCTCTGTGCCGAACGCCGACATGGCTAACTCGAAGCTGATAGTGGCCTTCGGCTTCGACCAGGGAGCCGGCAAGTCAAAGAACCCCTTCCCATGGCTGTTCTCGGAGGCCAAGAGGCGTGGAGCCAAGATCATAGTATTCGAGCCCCGGCTCTCCGAGACGGCGAGCAAGGCCACCGAGTGGATACCCATAAAGCCGGGCACAGACGCGGCGGTCGCCTTCGCCATGGCCAACGTCATACTAGAGGAGGAGCTATACGATAGGGACTTCCTGGTCAACTACACGAACGCGCCCATACTGGTAGACAGGGAGAAGCTGACCTATGCCAGCGATGGAGAGCTCCTGGTCTATGACACTGTACGGGGCGAGATCGTACCGGTCGGGGAGGCGGGGTCTCCTGCCCTTGACTGGGAGGGCGTGTATAAGGGTAGGCGTGTCGCGACGGTCTTCAGGCTCCTGAGGGAGAGGATGAGGGAGTATACCCCGGAGTGGGCCGAGAGGGTCAGCGGGGTCCCGAGCTCTAAGATTAGGGAGATAGCGAGGGAGCTGGCCACTGTGAAGCCGGCTAGTATTCCGCACTGGAAGAGGTCTGGCGGTACAGGGCCTAATAGGAGGCAGGGGGTCGAGACCTACAAGGCCATTGCACTCCTCATGGCCTTGACCGGTAACGTCGAGAGGAGGGGAGGCTGGCTATTCAATAGGACCGCCAAGTTCGTTAAGAAGGCCGTTAGCAAGAAGCCCAAGAAGACCTTCGCAGACCTATACCCTATACCGGAGGAGTACCGGGGGCTTACTGTTGATGAGAGGGAGAAGTTCCCCGTCTACAAGAAGTACGCCAAGGAGGGGGTGTTCCAGAAGGTCTGGTACAATATACTCCACGACAACCCGTACCCCGTCAAGGTCGTCGTAGTATGGGCCCAGGGCCTCCAGGCCTTCATGGACTACGAGCTCGTGGAGGCCGCTATCAAGCACGTCGTGGAGGATAACGACGGGATCATAGTCAACGTCAACATATACCCCGACGAGATGGCCACACTAGCCGACGTAGTCCTCCCCGAGAAGCTCTTCCTAGAGGGCGGGCCCACTATAGGATACTCCAAGAGCTTCGACCTAACCTACAGGATACACTGGGTCGACGGCATACCCCCGGTACACCCCGAGGCCAAGAGCGAGAAATGGATAGTCAAACAACTAGCCTACAGGATCGCGGAGAGACTCGGCATAACTAGGGAGGACCTGGAGAACAACTACTTCAGCGAATACTTCCTCGTGTCGAAGGAGGAAGAGCTGCAGAAGATGATAGACCTGTACAACAAGAAGCTCGGGACTAGTGTCACGCTAGAACAGCTCCAGAGGGAGAAGATATTCTCTCTCGACTGGACGCCCAAGGACCTGAGGAAGCTCAAGACAAGGTCCGGCAGGATAGAGCTACTCCCAGTAGAGCTGGCGGAGCACGGCTACGACCCCCTCCCCCGCTGGATGGACACCTTCACCTACGAGGGGCTAGGCGAGGGCGAGCTCGTGCTAGTCACATCGGTCTTCAGCATGAACAGGCACTCCAAGACGGTTAACAACGAGTGGCTGATGTACTTCCTCGCCAAGCACCACGCGAACAGGATCTGGATACACCCCTCGACCGCCGCGAGGATCGGCGTAAAGGAGGGGGACCTGGTCCTCGTGGAGGCTGTCAGGACCTTCAGCGAGGAGGCGACACTGCACAAGCCCAGGTACAGGCTCGCTGGCAGGGTCCACGTGACCGAGGCGGTCCGGCCTGACGTCATATTCGTGCCACACGGCATCGGGCAGCTGTCAAGGTTCATGAAGAGCTACGAGTTCACGATAAAGGGAGGCGACGGGGTGATCAAGCCGGTCATGGTCGACTACAGGAACCCCTCGGCATCCTCGTCGGACCAGGATGTTATAGTTAGGGTGATGCCCTATGGCTAGGTATGGATTCGTGATAGACCTATCCACATGCATAGGCTGCGGCGATTGCGTCGCCGCGTGTAGCGAGGAGAACACACTCGTGCTCAGCGAGATCAAAGAGGACGCGGTAGTACCGCTTGGCGGTAGAAGGGATATATGGGTCTCAGAGAAGGGCGTGTTCCCCTCAGTCATACGCGCCCACTACCACAGGACATGCATGCACTGCGAGGAGGCCCCCTGCGCGGCCGTCTGCCCAACCGGTGCAACCTACAAGACCGAGGACGGCATAGTCCTAGTCGACCATGATTTATGCATAGGCTGTAAATACTGCCTGGTGGCATGCCCCTACGACGCTAGATACGTGAACGAGGCCCTGGGAGGCCCCGACAAGTGCACTATGTGCATACACAGGCTGAAGGAAGGCCTCCAGCCGGCGTGTGCAGAGGCCTGTCCGACGGACTCCATAGTCTTCGGCGACCTAGACGACCCGGAGAGCAGGGTCGCTAGACTCGCCAAGCACGCCGTAACGCTCGGGCCAGAGCTGGGGACCAAGCCCAAGGTATACGTGATTCCTCCATAGCAGGGGTGATGGCCGTGAGTGGAGTCGTGTTCGTGGGCCAAGACTGGTGGGGTTGGATCATCGCGGGCTACCTCTTCCTAGGCGGCATGGCGGGGGCGTCGGTCCCGGTGGCATACTACTTCTGGTATAGGGATGGTAACAAGCTGGTCAACTACAGTGGGGGAATCGTAGCCTTCCTGGCGATGCTAGTCGGCGTGGTTCTACTGGTCATAGATCTAGGCAGCCCCGGCAACGTGACAGCGCTAGCCACTAGTCCTAGGCTGAACCTAGGGTCATGGATGACGATAGGCACCTACATAATAACGCTCTACATGATCATGACACTAGCCTACACGCTGCAATTCACTCCCAGCCCAAAGGGCTTCCTCGCGAGGCTTAGGCTAGGGCGCAAGAACGTAACGATCTTTGGACTAGTAACGTCGGCCCTAGGCCTGGCTACAGCCGCCTACACGGGCTTCCTCTTGGCAGCGGCTAGAGGGGTCCAGTTCTGGAATAACCCCATGCTCCCCGTGCTCTTCCTAGCATCAGCCGCTTCAAGCGGGTTATGCGGGACCTACTGTGGCATAGTGGCTCCCATCCTATCATGGAGGGTCCCCCAGTACAAGCAGGTGGGGACGAGGGTTAGGCTGGCCATACAGAGGTTCGAGGTATACGTGCTAGTAGGCGAGCTCTTCCTCCTCTTCGCCTTCCTAGACATAGCCTTGTGGGGTCCCCCAGGCGCCGCCAGGCCTGCCAGGGAGATCCTCTACGGGAGCCTTGCCCCGGCATTCTGGATCGGCGTGGTGTTAATCGGAATAATACTGCCACTGGCACTCCTCCTGGGATATACACTCCGGGTCAAAGAGGAGAACTTCAGGGTCGAGCTAGCCTCTGCGATAGTCGGATGGACTGTCGTCATCGGAGGGTTGTTGTTGAGGTTCATAGTACTGGACTCTGGTGTAATAGCGGTTCCACTACCCTAAACCCTAAACTTTTTTATTTAAATAAAATAATTTATATAGGAAGTTGGATCAAGTTGTATTACATTGTTTGAAGGATTCTCTCCCGGGAGGATGAAGAGCGGAGGATACAACCATGAATAAGAAGGGGTTTAAGCCTAGAGGGCTCGTCGGCCTCGTGTTAGCTGGCGGCGAGTCACGCCGCTACGGGTCCCCGAAGGCCCTAGCCCGGATTGGTGGAGAGACGTTTCTTGAGAAGGCCTATAGCAAAGTATCCAGGGCCACCGGCTATGCATGTATAGTGCTGAGGGACCCCTCGGGGGACTTGCTTGACCTGTCAAGGAGTATCTCGGATTGCATAGTCTATGACAGGAATCTGCCGTGCCAGGGCCCTCTGAGGGGCCTTGCCTCCTCTCTCAAGGCGGTCCAAGCAGGGTACTATCTATACGTCCCGGTCGACTACCCCCTCCTAGAGGCGAGTACCCTGGAGAACCTGGCCAGCTTCGTCATTGACGGGGGTTTCCTGGGTGGGACTGTGTTGCTCTGGAGTGGTTACCTTGCCAGCTCGATCGGCGTCCTATCGCGGGGTGCCTTGGGCTTTGTGGATAGGATTTGCTCTGTGAAGGGTCGTAGGGCTGGGCTCTCGGACCTCTATAGGGTGAGGGGCATGGCCCTCGTTGGTTGGAGCGTCGTGGCTAGTAGCCCCGCCGAGTTCAGCAACGTTAATAGGCCCGGGGAGTTTGCCGGTGAGGATGCCCCTAGGATCGATGACATAGTACGTATTGATCATGGTTTCTTCGTTGACGCATTACGTTACTGGGAGTCGGACCCTTCGAGAGCCCGGCGTTTTCTCGTGAGGGAGGCGTCGTACTACAGGAGTAGGGGTTTAGGGCTGTTGTATAAGAGGGTTATAGGTGATTTAGCTGTAGTCCTTGACGGTACCAGTTGATTATATATTATAGTCTATGTTTAGACTACAGTTGTATAGATTAATTCTAGCTACATATATAAGATCAAGGTATGTAAATATTTTACCAGCGGGGCCGATTAGAGTATAACACGGGATGAGACATGGGTAGTTTCCTCCAGGGCAACGAGTTGCTCATAATCCTAGTAATACTCCTGCTAATACTCGGGCCCTCCAAGCTACCCGCACTAGCAAGGGGCCTAGGCCAGGCTCTAAGAGAGTTTAGGAAAGCTGCCCAGGGAGAATACGAGGCTGTCCCAGCCAGCCGAGGGCTCAGGCCAGCGGGCTTGAATAGAACCTACGATCGGGCTACCCTAGAAGTCATTGCGGGTAACCTTGGCATTGAAACCACTGGCAAGAGCGATGATGAACTATACAATGAGATAGTCGAGGTAGCCAAGAGAAAGGATCTCGGCTAGGGCCGTAACCGGTGGCACCTTCCAAGGAACTAATACAAGATACCAGCTAACCCCTCACCCCCTTTCCCCATCACTTGGGATTGGCAGGAGATGTAACAGTGTCAGGGGATAATGGGCCGTTCTATGACGAGCCGAGGCCTATATGGAGTCACGTAGCAGAGCTATCCCTAAGGCTCCGGAGGATATTCATTTCGGTCATAATAGCCGGGGCCGTACTCTCGGCTATACCAATCGACTACAAGTACTATATCCCCTTGATCAGCTACTTCCCCGACATGGTTCTAGGCTACGTTCTGCCAGACCAGGTAGTGTGGCGTGGCAGGGTAATCGAGGTCCACATAGCCCAGTACAACCCCTTCGCCGGGTTCAACATACTCTTGAAGACCGCCCTGCTCCTAGGCCTGTTGGGCGCGAGCCCCGTTATAGCGAGGGAGATCTACGGCTACATAGCCCCAGGACTATACCCCTATGAGAGGAGGAAGGTCAAGATATTCTCAGTATTCGCCGTGATACTATTCGCTCTGGGCGTCGTAGTCGCGTTCACCATAGTAATGCCCCTAGCCTTCAGGATAATGATTATAACGTCGACAGCCGTCACGGGGGAGAAGACCCTCATAGCCTTCAGCGACGTAGAACAGCTCTTCACCACGATAATACTCATAGCGGTGGCAACCGGGATAGCCTTCGAAACCCCCCTGATAGTCTACCTCCTAGTATCCCTAGCCGTGATAGACCACACCTGGTTCGTCGGGGAGAACAGGAAATACGTCCTACTAGCATCAATGCTCCTGGGCGCGGCGATAAGCCCCGACCCGAGCGGTATTGGCATGATGGTGATAGGCACGGCGATGTTCGCCGCTATAATGGTAGCGGCCTGGCTAGGCTCCAGGTCCGCCCCTAGGGGCAGGGGTCAGGGTAGGGCTCAACGCATCCCAGGAGGGGAGGCTGCTTGACCGTTATAGCTTCTAAGGAGGTCGTCGAGCGGTTCGGGCCCTTCCCCGAGGGCCTTGATGTGAAGGCGGTTGATGGCAATGTCAGGGAGCTCGTATTGGACCGTGTCCTCTCGGGCATGCCTGTAGTCGGCATATACCGGGGCGCCTTCAAGGAGTACCCCGGGATCCATAGGCTGGTTAGGAGCGAGGGGGGAAACCCATACCTCTACGAGCCCCTAGACACCCTCTACATGGAAGTCCTACCCAGGAGCCTAGCCAGGCTACTACCCGGGGCCAGGCTAGAGGCTGTAATGGCCAGCAAGCCCTGGAAGATGGAGTACCGCGTCAACGCTAGCAAGAGCGTGACCAGGCGCACGCTACTATTACGCCCGCAGAGGGCGATACGAGAGTACGTCCCGGCCCCCATAATGGTGAATTACCAGGCCTGCGCGATAGTGCCCCGGTGTACAAGATGCGTAGAGAGGTGCCCCGAGAACGCGCTGGTGGGCAAGCCTCCATCACTCGCCATAGACAGGTGCACTTGGTGCGGGATATGCGTCCATGAATGCCCGTTCAACGTCTTGACAATGCCGCGCTGGGGTCCCTACAGGGTCGAGAGGGTCCTCAGCTACATCAGGAGATACTATGATGGGCCATTGAGGCTCCTGGTAATGGAGATAGACGAGTTAAAGGGTCTAGAGTACCCCGATGAGGCTACGCCCTTCATAGTCGAGATAGTCGATGACCTGGGGTGGATTGACGAGAAGACTCTCATCACGGGGCTAACCTATGGGGTGGACACTATAATATACGATCCCAGGGGTAAGCTCGCCGAGGACCCCCACCTCAATAGACTAGCCAGGATAGCGGCTTCGAGGAAGGAGCTGTCCAGGGAGCTGAGGAGGCAAGGCCTTCCAGAGGGCGGATATGCTCCGGATGCCGCCCCCGCCCGGGCCATAGCCCTGCTGGGCTTGGAGAGGCTTGAGACCAGGACTCCTGTCTTGGGCGTTATAGAGGTTAATGAGAACTGCACGCTCTGTGATGCATGTGTTGTGAATTGCCCGACCGGGGCTCTGGAGAAGAGGATCGAGGATAGCAGGATTACCCTGGTGTTTAGGCATTCTAAATGCGTGAGCTGTGAGGCGTGTCTCAAGGTTTGCCCCCATGATGCTATTGAGGTCAGCTTCTCTGTTGACACCAGGCTTTATGGTAGGGAGGTTGTCGTCGCCGAGGATAAACTAGTGCGGTGCAGGGTGTGCGGCAAGCCTCTGGGTCCCCGTAGGATGTTCCTTAAGGTGGAGGAGGTGATGAGGTCGAGGGGCCTACCCGAGAGGGCTATTAAGGCGATATACCTCTGCGATGAGTGTAGGGAAAGGATGCTAAGGCCGCGATTCCAGTCTCCCGCCTAACAGGACTCAAAATGCAAGTAACAGCTCCCCCAAAGAGGCTGTAGGGATTCTTGGCCCTGGGATCCCCGGGAGCCTATATTGCAAGTTCATATATGGGTTTATCCGCAAGGTCAAACAGGATCCCCCGGGATCCCGTAAGAGAAGTTAAACTCAGTGTCATCCGGTTGGAGCGAGGTGTTAGTATAAGATGCCCAAGGACTGTATAGAAGTACTGAATAACCATGTTAGCATCAGAGAATACGAGGAGAAGGAGATCCCAAGCGGAGACCTCAAGGCGATACTAGAAGCCGCTCGGAGAGCGCCGACGGCCTGGAACCTCATGCCAGTCCACGTCTCCGCCATAATCGATAGGGAGTTAAAGAAGAAGGCGGCCATAGCGGTCGGCGGGCAGAGGCACGTGGAGGAGAGCGCTGTATTCCTGGTCTTCAGCCTAGACTACGACAAGATACTCCGGGCCGCCGAGAAGCTGGGCCTAGAGCCCGCCCCCAAGGGTCTAGCTCACCTAGTCGAGGCCGCTATAGGCGCTGGCATAATGGCTGCATGGGCTGCTGTAGCCGCGGAGAGCCTGGGCTATGGAGTGACCTTCATAGCAGCCTACGCGGACCCCTGTAGATTGCAGGAGGTCCTTTCACTGCCTGAGGAGCTTGTGCCGCTAGTGGGGCTGACTATAGGCTATCCCGGCGAGAAGCCCGGTCTACGCCCCAGGCAAGATAACGTCTACAGTATCGACAACGAGGCTCCCAGCCTCGATGCGAGGGCGGAGAGCGTTATAAGGGTATACGGAGGGCGTGCGGGCAGGCTATTGTCCTTCGTAGTATCCAGGGAGGGCTATGTGTCTAGGGTTGAGGAGGCCCTGAGGAGCTGTCTGGAGAGGAAGGGCTACAAGGTATAAGCATGAAGGGGTGCGCGAGTCTCCTATCCTAGCTGCACCAGTCGCTGGGAGGCGGCACGGTGTAGTCGGGGGACCAGGCAGGCTGTGGCACGGGGCTGAACCCGTAGCTCCAGGCCAGCCTGCAGAACCGTTCGGCTTCTTCAGCGTTGCTCTGTGGATCGACCACTATGACGTGTTTTCCGAGCTCTCTAACGTGTTGCAACGCCTCTAGCACCGTGTTTGACTCGTTCACGTCCACCGGCTCTGGCCCTGTGGGGGTCCATCGGGTCCAGAGCTCTTCCCGTAGTACGCCGTCTATACAGTTGGCTAGCTTGTCGTTGTAGAGTAGGTCTGTGGCGCCGCCAATGTTTATGAATACGTATGCATTGTAGCGTGCCTTCACTGCATGGGATATATCGCAGACCAGGTCAACCATAGCGCTGGCCGGGTCCACGCTGGCCCAGCTCGCATTGCTTACGTGCTCCAGCGCGTCGATGTTGTCAAGGTATACGCCGTCATAGCCGTTGGCGAGGTAATCCAATGCCAGCCTAGTCATCAACCCATGCCACAAACCACTCCAATACTCTACCAGGAACTCGCCCTCATACCCGGACTCCCCGTGGAGGATCGAGCCAGGAAGACCCCCATAGTAATCGCGCCACTCCTCGGCGTAACCAACGTTCAAGTACGCCAAGACGACGTCATAACACCCGCATTGGGGTGGAGACTCGAAGGAATCCGGGTCCAGTATGAGATAGCGCCAATGACGTACCCCCACCTCACCGGCGTCGTCGACACCGATCAAATACCCCGAGACGCCCTCCCCCGGACCACTAGAACCACCGGTGGGACGCACAAGATAATATGCCCCAGTAACAGCCAAGGCGAGCAGTAGAATCGCCAAGACTACCGGTATAGTCTTTCTCACAACCGCCACCACGGGCCTAGACTACCTATGGGGGCGTCTATGGTGCGGGGGGCGGGATTTGAACCCGCGCAGGCCTACGCCATCGGGTCCTGAGCCCGACCCCTTTGGCCAAGCTCGGGCACCCCCGCACCCCTCCCCGGGCCTTTGCTCCTAGTCTCGCTCCATTGTATATCTGGGTTTTTATTGTTAGAGGCTGGGTACAATCCCCCAGGGGGGGTGTCTTAGAGGGTGTCCGGCTACTGTGAGGCCGACAAGGTCGGGGAAGCCATTAGTGTTAGGGTCGAGACGCTGAGCGACCTCGTGAGGCTTGCCAGCAGCCTCGCCGGGCGGATGGTCGTCATGCCCGTCTACAGGTTCAAGTCGGGGAAGGGCAGCGTCTACTTCCTCCAGATGATGTACAAGGACTACTACCGATGCTACGGGCTCCCCGTGATATACTACTATGTGGCCGAGGACGACGAGAGGGATGCGAGCCAGGTGAAGTACATCATTGCCAGGACTGACGAGTCGGGTGAGAGGATCGAGGTCACCGACAGGGCTAGGCCCGGCTGGGTGGTTGTGCCCGTGATAAACCTGGCGGAGAAGCCCGTCTACGTCTCGGTCGAGAGCTGAACCCCTGCAACGCTAGACGAGTCCAGCAGCACCTTCTCCAGCGCGTAGGCTAGTCCGTGGCCCTTGGCCTGCCTAAGTAGCTCCTTGCCTAGCACCGTGACCTGATATATCTTGTATGTGCCCCTCTCGTACATCTTGTCGATGAGCCCGAGTTCCTCCAGGCAGTGGAATGCCGCCAGCACCCTATACCTTGGTTCTCCCGTTATCGAGACCACGTCCCCGGGGGCCAGGGCTCCCCTCTCCTCTAGGACCTCCAGTATCTTCTGAGCTACCCCAGGCATCTACTCCTACACCATTCTCAAGTGATAGGGGTATCAACGGTAGTTTGCAGGTGTAGCCCGGTGTTACCGCTGTATGGAGGGATAGAGGCTAATAGTAGCCCGGTGGAACTGGTAGACGGGGCGAGGTAATGAGTTGGAGGAAGAAGCCGGCATGGACCTATAGGAGCAGGGTCATTGTGAGGAGCAGGTGCATACTGGAGCGCGACGGCAAGATCCTCCTACAGAGGGAGAAGAACGGCGTCTACAGCGTGCCTGGCGGGAGGCTTGAGTTCCTCGAAAGCCTCCCCTTCACTGTGGTTAGGGAGATGAAGGAGGAGGCTGGCCTTGAGGTCGAGCCCGTCAGGCTAATCTATATAGTGGAGAGCCTCAGCGAGCGGAAGAAGGGGCCTAGGCACGAGATCCTCTTCTACTTCTTCTGTAACGGTGGCGGGGAGCCTAGGAGGAAGTACGCTACTCTCACCTTCGAGTGGAGGGATCCTATAGAGGTGGCGGACAACTTCTGGCCTAGCGGGATGGCGGAGCTCATAAGCCAGGACATACCGGACTTCAAGAGGTTCCTATACGTCACCTACATCGACGAGAGGCTCGCCTTCATAAACACGTTCACGACACTCCCGCAATGCATATCGATAACCGCCAAACTACCAGTAGCCTTGAGCGAGGAGAGGGAGGGGGACGCGCATTGAATAGGAGGATAACGGGAGGCCTCCTAGTACTGATAGCGGTTGCCACTCCGATACTACTCTATGCATCGGCCCCGACAAGCATGGGGCAACAGCAGGAGGTGGTCCCGCTATACAATAAGACTAGGCGTCCCATACCCGGGAACCTGCCGTGGTACCCGGTCGTAGTGTTCGGGGACAACAGGCCCAGGGCGATACCATGGGTCAAGCTACCACAGGTCTTCTACGACGGTATACGGGAGATATCGATGGTGAACCCCGTGGCCACGATAGGCCTAGGGGATCACGTGGGCCAGGGTAGCAAGAGGCAGTACAAGGAGTTCTACAGGGTCATGAACGAGTCAGGGCTGGAGAACCAGCTCTACGCCATGGGCAACCACGACGTCTCCTACGGTGGAGTGGCCTGGAAGTACTGGGCCCGGTATATAGGGCCCTACACTCTGGTCTTCGACGACATACCAGGTTGGAGGATCGCGGTCCTGGACACCGAGGGCAAACCCGAGCTCTGGAGGAACGGGGTTGAGGAAGCCTACCGGGGCCTCGGGGACAGGAGCCTTATAGTAGCCTTCCACAGGCCCATCAAGCCATACGTACACCACAACCTGCAGGACGATTACCCGGGGAAGGCGGAGCTACTCCTTGAGAGGATTAACGAGACAGGACAGCCGGTCCTGGTATTGCAGGCGCACTGGCATGGGTGGGCCGAGTACAAGAGCGGTGGCACCACGTGGCTGATAGTCGGTAGCCTCGGCGCTCCACTCTACAAGGCTAGCGACTGCGAGGCCGCGGCCTCATGCGTCTCATCCTACAACTACCTAGTCCTCCTGTTGTACCCGGACCACACCTACCGGTATATCCCGGTTAAGGCCGGGAAGGGCTCGGGTAACTTCACGGTGGAGTACGTCAATAAGACGTACGTGCTTGTGAGGAACAGCAAGGTCACGGTCTACGGGGACCCGGCCGAGATGCCTGTGAGGCTCCAGTTCAATGTGAGCGTGGGTGAGAAGCTCTACAAGGTCTACTATGTCTCCATGATACCACCCGACACCACGGTATACGTTAAGCTCCTGGAGGGACCCTCCGGCTACAGGCTCGAATCAAACTCCACCTCCAACGACACATACGTCTACATAGTAGAGGCCGGCAATGAGTCGGCTGGAGCCACGGTAGTCGCCGCCAGGCCCCTCGGGGGCGCGATAGACATTACAGGGTACATCGCCCCGAGCCAAGCAACAACCACGACCACCACCTCGGAGACCACGACCACTACAACAGCCCCGACCACGCACACGAGCCAGACCACCGGGGCCAAGAGTACAACCGAGACCACTACAACCACCACCTCGACCGTAGCACCCTACACAGCTACATCCTCGACCGAGACCACCGGAGAGAAGGCAGGGGCCAACACGCTACTGGTAGCAGCCTCTATACTGGCGGTAGTAGTCGTCGCGGCTGGAATCTACCTGGCAACTAAGAGGTAATCCGTTTCAACCAACCCTTTATTCTCCCGGTAGAAATCTAGCTCTCCAGGGTCAAGCCTAGCACCGACAACCCTATACCCGGGTTTAACCAGCCCGCTCAGGGCCGAGACTCTAGAGGCAACTGCACCCTTAACCTCTACATGGGTCCAGCCCATCAACACAATCCCACTCCTCCCCGTCTTCAACTCCTCCGCTATCCTCCAGGAGGCGATAGAGTCCTTGTAGGACTGGGCCAGTAGTAGCCTCTCAACGGGTATGCGAGCCATGGGCCCCTCCCGGGGGAACAGCCTTGAGAGCAACTCGATATACTCTCTACTCATATCACTGGGATCCGGAGCACCCTCGGGGATCCATGGTATCGAGCCTGTTCTAGACACTATCTGGGCCTTGTCCCTCGGCGGCATCACGCCTATAATACGGGCTCCACAGTCCCTTGCGGCCTCCATAAGGGGCCTATACACCCTTAGGTTGAAGCCCTCCGGCCCCTTCTCGTAGACGGCGGCTAGCTCCTCGAAGGACAACTCATCCTCTAGCCACTTGTCGAGTATCTCCTGTTGTTCTATGTTGAAGTGCTCCATTGCTAGGAACCCGAGCTTCCCGGTCTCGCAGGCTTCTCCGAGTAGAAGGACGACCTCCTTGATCAGCCACTCCTGCTCGTGGACCTCTCCTATGTAGAGTAGCTTCTCGTAGCTCTCAACCACGGCGCCACGGTCTACCTGGGTGTAGTCTCCTAGATTAATGTAGCGTGGCATTCCACCCTCACTGGTCTACTCTTGGTTCACTAGTGACCATAAAAACGTAATTACATGTACAACTAGTAGTATTCACGACGCCTGAGGAACGGAGGTGGAATAGAGTGGCAGAAGAGGAGAGGAGGCCCGAGTCCGTGAGCGAGGACGTGGAAGAGGTCCGGGGCATCCTAACAGCGGTCTCAGACTTCCTAAAGGAAGTACAGAAGCCGATAAAGGACCTGCTAGAGACCCTGCTAGAGCCGGTGAGGGGCGACAAGTTCGGCAGCGAGATAGCGGCGTTCTACAAGTCACTAGTAGAGAGCGGCATACCGGAGGACCTGGCCAGGGAGATGACCAAGGAATACTTCGAGAAGAGGACCAAGATACTAGACGCAATGTCAAGCATAACTAACCTATTCAAGGGAGGGAAACCCCCATTCATGGAAGCCCTAAAACACGGCAAGGGGAAGAGCGGCGGGGAAGAAGAGGAAAAGGATGAGGACGAAGAGGAGGAGACGAAAGAGTAGCCAACACAGTTGAGGGCAAGCCAGGTTGCCCCAAAGCCTGGAGGAAAGGCTCGCCAAGATAGAGAAGATGCTAGCCGAGGTACTCGAAAGGCTCAAGTGGCTCGAAGACAAGCTTAGAGAGGACGAATCACTCGGCATAGCGGGAGAGCTGACCGCGGCATTCAACCTACCAGCCCAGAAAGCTGTCGAGTATGCTAGGACAATAATCGGGCTGGTAGGCGGAATGGGCCGGGTCGACGAGATCAGCAGGGCTGTAGTGGAGGTGCTAGTAGTCGAGGGACCCATGAGCATAAGGGGGCTTGAGAGGGCTGTAAGAAGGCTGAGAGGGCGCGCCTCCAGGAAGACCCTGGTCGAGAGGATCAAGCAGCTTGAGAGCCTCGGCATAGTGAGTGTTGAGAGGAAGGGGACTAGGAGTATAGTGAGGCTGAGAGACTATGGGGAAAGCGGGAAAAGCTAAGGCCATACTATCTCTAATAACCCTATCCCTCTTTTTAGCGGCCAAGATAACCCTAGTCATCCTAAGGCTGAGACTGCACCTATGGATGACTAGGAGATCCTACACCAGGAAGTTCAAGAAGAGCCTCAAGGGCCTCCCCGAGGACCTCGTAGAGGAGCTGGCGAGAAGCTATAATTATAAGCTCAAGGCCGCTTTAAAGCTAAGTGTGAAGGATTTTGCAAAGCTATGGCGAGAGCGCTAGAATAATACTAATAGCATTAATACTGGGGGGAGCCGGGGCAGTCTTCAAGATCCTCGGAGGACTACTCTACGGCTCGCGGGCGGTCTTCATAGACGGGGCAACCTGCATAGGAAACATCGTGGCCGGGATACTCCTCTACAGGAGCCTGAGAGCCGCCTCCAGGCCACCGGACGAGGACCACCCCTTCGGCCACACCAGGCTAGTCTATCATGGCGTGTTGCTTGTCCTCGTCACCTACTCCTTCATAGCGGGCCTGAGCACGGCAGTACTGTACTATTCTCTCGGCCAGGCCTATAGTGTGGAGGAGGGCGCGCCCCTCTTCGCCCTCATAGGAACACTCTTCTACGGGGCCTCAATCCTGGTGTCGAGGAGGCAGGGCTATGCTGGAGGCGTCTTCTCGGCCTTCACGTTCACGGAGGTGATAGAGGGGGTAGTAACCATAACCGCGAGCTACACGGCGGTCTACTATGGGAGGGTGTACGATATCGCTGGCGGGCTCGTCATAACCATGTACCTAGTCTACGAGCTCTGGAGCGAGTCTCAGAGGCTGGGAGTGCTCATGAGCGACACTATAGACCCGGCGATCCTAAGGAGGATACGTGGCCTCTTCGAGGAGAGGGGTCTCAGGGTTAAGAGCATAAGGCTTAGGACCGTGGTGCCGGGCAAGTACCACGGGGACATGGTTGTGGAGGCCGTGGACATACCCTACGAGGTCGCGGATCTGCTGGTCGACGAGGCCTCCTATATAGCCAGGGAGGAGTACAACGTCGACCTAACAGTGCACATAGACGTCAAGGGGAGGAGCTAGCCGGCGTGGACCTCTATGACGTCACCGTCCTCCAGGACATGGTCAGCTCCAACCCTCTGCCCCGGGTACTTTGCACTCGGCCCCCAGATCTTCGCATACCGGAAACGCCTGGCCAGGTCCTTGTGGATCCTCTTGGCAGCATCCATCACTGTGGAGCCCCTCTCAAGCACTAGAGGGTCCGGGTCCGGCTCCTTGTTGGGCTGCTTCGTGTAGACCCTTATGACGCCCAGCACCTTGAAGATGGTCTCGCCCAGGCCTTCGAGGCCCTCGCCGGTCCTCGCACTTGCAGCTATTAGGGGGACGTCTGGGGGAGCGACTCTCTTGACGAGCTCCAGCTTTCCCCGCGCGTCGGGTAGGTCGACCTTGTTCAGTATGATTATCGCTGGCTTGTAGACCCTGGTCGTGAATATGGCGTCCTCGACGTCGTCGAGGGTGACGTCGCCCTCAAGCTCTACAACCGCATTGTATATCCTGTACTGGGAGAGGAGCCTACGCAAGTCGTCCTCCGTGAAGTCAAGCATCCTACCGCTACCCACGATCTTCAAGCCGTTAACACTACGGTCCCGCCTTATCCTAACCAGTCCACGGGTCTTTGTTATGACTATACCACGCTCGGCCAGGAAGCCTATAAGCCTAGAGAGTACCCTACCAGGATCCTCCTCGTCGAGCCCCACAACTAGGGCTACCGCGTTAGCGTTGCGAGCAAGCCCGATGACCCTGTTGTTGATGGGGCTATTGGGCTGATCGAGCAGTAGCGGGGGCGTGTCGACCAGCTGGAACTGTATATCCTTGTAGGCCAGCATGCCCGGAACCGGTAGCTGCGTGGTGAAGGGGTAATCCGCTATCTCGGGCGATGCATTGGTGACCCTGGCTAGGATACTGCTCTTGCCAGAGTTAGGGGGGCCCAGCAAGACCACCTGGCCGGCCCCAGCCCTCTCCACGAAGATCCTGGGGCCCCCGCCTCCCCTCCTAGCTTTCCTAGCCTCGACCTCCTCCCTGAGCTCCGCCAGGCGCCTACGGGCCCACAGTCTTATGTTCTCGGTCCCCTTGTGCTTCGGGACCGCCGATAGAAACTCCTCTAGGGCCCGCATCTTCTCCTCCGGCGTCTTCGCATCGCTGTACTTGGCCAGCTTAGCCTTGGCCTCCGGCGGTAGGTTCGCTGGCATTGCGGCTTGGCACCCTCTCTGGCCGGGTTAATATCGTTCGCCGGCCTCAATAAATCCTACTAGCAGATCGATCCCCGTGGCCCTCCTAGACCTTACGAGTCTTGTGGGGACCTGCAGCCCCTCGGATCCTCTCCCAGGAGCCTGGCCGTCTCAGCGCATATCTCGGGTAACGCCTCCTCCACCGGGGCCTCCAGGTAGATGTCGGCGATCTCCCTCCCGTAGACGTGTCCCATGTTGACAATGATTATCCTAGCCCCGGACTCCTTGGCTATGAGAGGGACATAGCGTGCAGGGGCCACGTATAGACTGCTACCAGCCACTAGCACGGCGTCACTCGTCCTGGCTATGTCAAAGGCCCTCTCCAGAGCCTCCAGGGGTAGTGTCTCTCCGAAGAAGACGACGTCCGGCTTGAGTAGCCCTCCACAGTAGGGGCATCTGGGCCTTCCCTTCTCCGCGATCGCTATGGCCTCCTCCAGCTTGATCCTCCGCCTGCAGTCGAGGCAAACGGCGTATCCTATCGAACCGTGGAGTTCTATCACGTTCCTGCTCCCAGCGGCCTGGTGGAGACGGTCTATGTTCTGGGTTATGACGTGCTTGACGACGCCTATCCGTTCGAGGTATGCCAGCGCGTAGTGCGCGGGGTTAGGCTTAACCCCCTTAATTGACTTGTAGAGCTCTATGAACACCCTCCAGGCCTCCTCGGGGTGCCTGCGGAAGTAGCTTATCTCGAACACCTCCGGCGAGATCCTCCTCCATAGGCCTGAGGGGCCCCGGAAGTCGGGTATGCCGCTTGGAGTCGATATCCCGGCTCCGGTGAATGCTATGGCGTGGGTTGAAGACGCTAGGATCTCGGCCGCCCTCTTCACCATGTCTCTCCTATTCATGGCTCTTCATCTACCCTCCTCGGTCCTAGTGTATCCTCTAGGGTCTTATCTCTGCCCCCACAGTGTTCCCATACAGTCTTAGGAGCCGAGAGGGGCTTCCGGCATAAATGGTAATACAGGGCAAGACATAGCACTGGGGGCAACCCCGTACTACCGGGAGAAACCGGGTTAGATCCCCCGGGTCCCTATAGTAGACTCTAGGGATGGGCGCGTTGGAGGACAAGATTATAGTAGAGTACTCGGAGGATAAAGCGCTGAAGGCAGCGAGCCTATCCTACCCGTTGAAGGAGAAGGGGCTGAGGATCGAGATGCGCAGGGTATCCGGGAAGGGCGTGCTCCTCTTCAAGATAAACAAGCTATTCTACAGGGAGGAGGATTACCCGTATATGGTTGCAAGGGTTCTGGTCCACGGTCAACAGAGGGACTTGGAGTAGGCCTCCACGAGCTCCTCATACTCCACACCCTTCCTGTAGAGGACTGGTAGGACGCACACCCTGACCCCGCCCCCTATGGTTGCGAAGAGGCCTCCCCTCTGTATCCTGACTGCGCACCTCCTGACCGCCTCTATAGCCTCCTCGTCGCCGCAAGTGCTAGCCGTCGTATTAGCATTGCACTGCTTGAACCCCGCTGTCAGGGTCTCGCCGAGGCGTCTGGCCTCATCCCTGCTGGTGGTTGCTTCGAGTAGAGTGTCGGAGCACAGTGGTAGCAGGTAGTAGGTTATTGGCTTGGCTAGGGCTCTGGCCCGCTGTATCTCAGCGTCCATTCCAGTACTCCATGGGATGTATATGCCAGGCTCTATGCCCATCTCCCTAGCGTCCTTCTCGGAGACTACCACCGCGGTCGTAGCGGCTATTATATGGTCTGACTGTGATACGTAGGCGTAGTCCCTCTCCTCTATCTGGGCGTTGACGAGGTCCAGGAGCTGGGTCATTAGCATGCCTCTCATAGCCCCGCTAGTAGGGCCTGGCTTGGCCATGTTGTGGACCACGACGTCTACAAGCAAATTGCTGTACATGTCATCCCCATATATCACAGCCATCAGGGGATCCAGTATACTGAGCCTGCCGCCCTCCCGATAGGGATACACTGGCTGGCCAGCGCAATACTCGCGGAGGTTCACCTCGCTGTAGGGCCACCTATTCATGGAATCCACGAAGAGCGAGTGTATAAGGGGAGGATCACCCTCTACTTCCTCGACGCCCAAGCTTCCTCCAAGGACGGTCTTCTCCACCAGATCCCGGGGTACGATCTCCCTTATCCTAGAATACCTATCCTGGTGTAACTCGTCTACGGTCGTGGGCTCATATATCACTATATCGTCCTTAGCCCTCCTCAGCGCCTCCTTCAAAGCCTCTATAGACTTGACGAGAGAAAGCTCGCTCAGCGGCCTATCGCCGAGCGCGACGTACATCGCTCTAACCTGCGTTATCGGGTGCGAGAGATAGGCCGTGACCGGCGTCGAGTCAACCATGAACTCCCGCCGCGTCTTCAAGACCCTCTTGAGGAGGAGCTGGAAGTCCCTGGCCGGGTGTTTGACCCCGAAGATATAGGTCTCGGTCCCCGGCTTTATCTCGACGGCCAGGCTCAGTATGTTGGAGTCCACCGCGCGCCATGTGAGGTAGAGCACCGGATCTATGTGGTAGGGGGTCTCGGGTAGCCCGGCGCAGCTGCCCGAGCCGCTGACTACGCGGTCGCTTGCGCTGAGGGCCATCCTGTATAGCGCGTCGAAGTGGTCGTCGGTCATGTAGATTATAGACGCCTCCCTAGCCATCCTCAGCAGGTCCACGAGGGCGGGATTCGCTATTATGCTCCTCTTGCTCAGGTATGTTAGATGGGCTACCACTACCGCCTTGTTGCACCCCCTCTCCGCTATTCTAGCCCTTATCCGCTCTATCCCTCTGGAGAAGGCCTTGAGGGCGGCTGGCCTTGAGGTGAGCGTCAGAGCTATCAGCTGCTCTATATCGCCGCATCGACCCGGGCGAGAGTACTCCTCCTCCAGCATGCTCTCGAAGTGGAATACGCATGCGTCTCCAACATCGAATTTCCTAGTTTTCAGGCAATTATATAGTCTTTTTAACCCGATCCCGGTGGTGCCGCCGATTATAACGATCTTATCCAATACCTCGCTAGCCAAGCCCAGGACCCCAACGACACAATTGTCCGGCCACGCCATTAATTAACTAGCCCCTTCAACCCCAGAGATACTACTCAAGTATTAAACCACCAGGAACAAAACACTATCCCCAAGGCGACAGAGACAATGCAGAAAACGATATCGGTAGTACTAGAGCACGGCAGGTGCAGCTGGGGCGCATGCTACTTCTGCGGCTGGGGGAAGAGAAGAGCCGAGACAAGCCTAGAGGCACTCAGGCAAAAGTACCTCAGGGCCCTCGACAAGGCCGGCAAGCCCGAGGTAGTGAAGCTCTTCTCCTCGGGCAGCATGCTGGACCCGAGGCAATTCCCCCTCGACTTTGTAAAGTCCCTGATAGAAGAGGCGAAGGCTAGAGGCGTTAGGGAGATAGTTATAGAGGGCAAGTCCGACGACGTCACCACGGAGAACCTCGACCGCGTGTGGGTAGACGGGATAAAGATCACAGTGGCCATCGGGCTAGAGGTGGCCGACGACATAATACTCTACAGGTATTACAGGAAGAACACGGGGGTAGCAGACTACATCCGGGCCGCCAGGCTGCTCAAGAGCAAGGGCTTCGGCCTGAGGACCTACGTGCTCGTAAACGGCCACCCCATCATGTACAACAACCTGGAGGTACAGGAGGAGCTACTTGAGAGGACGATCCACCTGGCAGCGGTCTACAGCGACTCGATAGTAGTCATAAACACGTACCCCCACAGGGACACCAGGCTCATACTGGACTGGATAGAGGGCAAGTGGAAGCCCCTAGACGAGCAGAGCTTCCACGGGCTCGTCGATAGGGCTATATCGAGGCTAGGCGGCGTCAGGAGGGACACCGGCCGGTACGAGTACATGGGCGTCGCCATAGAAGTCGACCACAGCAACTTCGCGTTCGTCCCAAAGATCCCGCGCAGGCTATGGCAGAGGATAAAGGGCGTCGGCAGGGAGATACTCCTCCACCCCCACTTCGAGGTGTGGCAAGACTACATCACGAGATTCTACGAGCCGCCCAAGAATAAGGAGTACGCGCTACTACTGCCCTGCAGCTATAGGAAGCCCTATAGGAAGAGCAAGACCCACAGGGCCATACTATCCGCTATATCCGGGTACCCGTGGTTCCCGAAGCTACACCTGATAGTGGTCTCGACCCCGGGAGTCATACCATGGGAATACCACGACAGGTATCCATTCACCCACTACGACTGGCCCGAGTGGATGGAGACTGAAGAGGTCAAGAGGGACTACATAGAGATAACGAAGAAGAGGGTCAAAGACTACCTGGCCGCCCACGGCAGGCACTATAAAAAGTTCATCGCCTACTTCCACCTCGAATCCGAGACCCTAGAAGCCATAAAACAGGCCTTCGAGGAGGCAGGGATGACGGATAAACTAGTAGTAGTCCTCGACGAGGAAACCTATGAGGCCATAAAAAGGGAGCTGGGGAGAGAGCGCGTGGGGAGCAGCGTTGTTAGACACCCGCTAGCCCTGGAGAAGCTGAGGGGGACCCTCTCGGAGCTACTGGGAACCGATTAGAGCCTCCAAGCACGCTCATAAACCCCTGGGGGAGGGGCTGGCGGATGACTGGAACCTCCGACCCCGACCCTTCGTGGCGATGGGGAGGCCCTGCGATGAGGACTCCTCAGCCCCCTACCCCCGGGAAACGCATATCATCCAAGGAGGGACCCTCTCCTCAATCGCGACGGGCTCTATAGCCGTGGGGGAGGCCATGGAGGGATGCTGAAGAAGTTCGGCTACTACTCTGGCCTGGCTATAATAGCGTCTAGCCTATCCCTGATAGGCTCCGGGCTATACGGCCTATACCTAGCCTACCTGCAAGGCCTCCCCCAGGAGAGGTACCCGGCTATAGTGATGTTCTCCATGGGCCTCTCCTTCATACTGGCAGGGTACCTGTTGACCCGTAGGGGCACCGAGCCCTTGAAGATGAGTGAGGCAGTGGCCGTAACAGTGCTCATCTGGCTCCTAGTGCCGACCCTTGACGCGGTACCATTCATGGCAGCGTCCCATATACCATTCATCGACGCGTTGTTCGAGAGCGTCAGCGGGTGGACCACAACCGGGTTAACAATACTCTCGGGCGAGCCGAGCACCTGGCACCACGTATACGTTCCAGAGGTCAGCGCCATACCGGAGACGTTGAAGGTCTGGAGGAGCCTGATGCAGTGGGAGGGCGGGCTAGGCATAGTCATCTTCACGATAGCCTTCCTAGCCCCGCCAGGCGTGTCCGTCGCGACGCTATACCTGGCTGAGGGTAAGTTCGAGCGCTTGGAGGCCAGCCTCAGGAGGAGCGCCGTCAAGATGGGAGCTATCTACATCGTCCTGACCATTATAGGGGCGGTGCTCTTCTTCCTGGCAGGCATGCCTCTAGGCGACGCCATACAACACTCGATGACCGGTATAGCCACGGCAGGCTTCTCAACCCACACGGAGAGCATAGGGTACTACATGAGTAACCACTGGATACTCCTGGTAGCGGCTTTCATAATGTTCCTGGGGGCTGTGAGCTTCGCAGATCACAACGCGATCCTAACGGGCAGGTTCAGGGAGCTGAGGTACAGCATAGAGCTACACGCGCAGCTAGCGATCATAGCAGGCTCGATACTCCTAGCGGGCTATATGTGGGTGAGGGACCCCCTCTTCCACAGGAACTTCACCTTCACCCAGGTATGGTTCCACGTCGTCTCCTCCTTCGCCACCGCGGGCTTCCAGGCAGGAGACCTCCACGCCACCACGGAGTCCTACAAGGTCCTACTAGCGATCCTAGCCTTGATAGGGGGGAGCGCCTTCTCCACGGCTGGAGGTATAAAGGTGTTCCGTATACTGATATCGCTCAAGAGCATATCCTACGAGGCGGACCTCGTGGTCCACGCTAGGGGATATGTGCCTAGCAGGAGGCTTGGCAGGTACGTGTTGAACGAGGAGCTGGTGAGGAGGACCCTAGCCACCGTGACGGCCTTCGTCGTGACCTATACCCTACTAGTCATACTGCTAGCCGCCGTCTACCCTGGAATGTACGACCTGGGGGACATCGCCTTCGAGATAGCCAGCGCGATGGGCAACGTGGGCCTGAGCGCAGGGCTATCGGCCGCGGGCGCGCCGCTTGGAGTGAAGGCTATACTCATAGCGGCCATGCTACTGGGTAGGCTCGAAGTCGTCGCCTACATCGCCGCCCTCCGATACGTTATCAGGAGAGGCTAGCTCCTCCTCCAGGCGGGCCCGGATTATCCGGTCCCTCACGCTACCCGGCAGTGCCACGTCCTCCCTGCGGGCCGTGACTGGCCTCGTGACCATCATCCCCTTTCCATCTACTATATTGATCTCGTGCATGACTAGGCTGTGGGGCGTCTGCCTCATCTTCTCCACTAGAACATACCTCCTCAGCACGCCTCCCCTGATATAGCGCCTGAACCTGACTATGCCGTCCGCGACGTGCTCGACCCCCCAGCCGAAGGCCTCAGAGGTCGTTATCGCGTACTGGCTAACCAGGTAGCCCGTGAAGTCCCACTTGTAGAGTATCCTCTTCACCGCGTAGCTATACTTCCTAGCCATCGCCGGCTTGTCGAGCCAGAAGGCGCTCATCGAGTCTATGACCAGCCTAGCCCTACCATAGCCGAGCTTCTTCTTGGCCTCAAGCACCTTCTCCACTAGCTCCTCAATATCGAGCTCGCCCAGACTCCACTCATCACCCTTACTCTTCATCAAAGCGTCAATTATAACCAGCCTACCCTTATCCATCGCCCTAGCCAGGTCCATCCCAAACATAGCGGCCTGCCTCACGATACTCTCCCGGCTCTCCTCTGTAGTCACATACACTACCTTGTCGCCCTCGACAACGCCCTGCCACGCGAAGTGGATGCTGAAGACCGTCTTCCCAGTCCCAGGCTCGCCCACTACAGCGACGAAGAAGCCCCTGGGGATCCCTCCATTCACCAGGGGGTCGAAGCCGGGCACGCCAGTCTTCAGCCTCTCAACATACACCCTCGTCGAGGCCGCCAAAGCCGCTCGCCCATCCACCAGGCTAGGATACCTGTCCTCGGAGGCAATATACCCATGGCAGGGAATGAAGGAGGGGCCTCCGGGTACCCCAGAGCTAGTCATCGCCGCCAAAGCCACAGTCATTGGCTAGAGGTGGCTCCTCTACCGGGCACGACTCACCCCATCGGCCCAGGAAACCCCACGTGGCCCGGTGGAGGTGATTAATCTAGCCGTCAACTCCTACCGAGTATGTAGGATAGGAGCGGATCCAGGTCGGACTCACTATAGCCCTCAATAGGCTCCACGAGGAAGGGTAGTTGGAAGACCTCCTTCACGCCAGTCAGGCTGAGCACATCCCTGGTAGTTAACGCGCGCACCCCACCGGTACCAGCCAGAACCTCCACGGCCTTAGCCCACCTCTCCCCCTCAACCACGGCTACCACGCCCCTGCCAGAGACTAGGACCCACTCGGCCCCTAGGGAGCTGGGCGTAGGCACCGCCACGTCACTGTTAGACTCTACCACGACCAGCCCGTGGCTTGAGTACACCTTGCTCATACAGGATTCGATTTCAGCGGTGAAGCCCCCCGTCACAACCTTATCCACGAGCTCCCGGCTCGCCCTAAAGGGGTACGGCTTCAGCCGGCCTCCCGCCTCCAACACGCTAGAAGCCAGGCCATTCGGTATGAGGTTCAGGGCTTCAACGTTTATGAAGTGCATGGTGTCGACTCTATCCTCCCTACACACGCTAACCCTACCGAGGACCTCTACATTACCCTCGCCGATGCGAGGCCTCCAATGCACCTTGCTCGGATCCACGGGGGCGTATATCAGGGTGACAGGGTTCAAGATCTCGGGATCGACTCCGCCGCTAGCCTCGGCGAGCTTCAATGCATCGCCGCTGACAACTAGCCCCCGGGCCTTGATCTCGTTTAGAACCCACGGCGACTCCCACAGGTCCACGCCAGCCATGGGCTTGACCGCCACGGCATCGACTCCCCGGCCCCTCAGTATACTCACTAGGCTACCGGTTAGGATCGTCTTGCCCGCGTCGTGCTCGTGGTATCCAACTACTAGTATCGAGGGCATGACCTGGGCCACCGGAGGAGGCCTAGCCACTCTAGCTTGTGTCATAGGAGTTGGGTTGAATGCTCCTGGGCTATGCTATATCCCTTGGGGTAGCTCCCTGGCCTTATCCGCTGGCACGTAGACTGGCGCTCTCCTGCTGGCTCCGAACTTTACTATCAGCCCCTCCCCTTCGAGGGCCTTCAGTATCTTCCTGGCGGTGCTAAGCGTTACATTGTACTTCTGGGAGAGCTTCAATGGAGTCAGGTACTTCTCCCTCTTCAAGTCCTTCTTAGCCCTCTCTAGGAGCTCCGGCGGGAGGCTGACGTCATACCTGGCCTGCTCCACCAGGCTCCTCGCCTTCCCCTTGGCGCCGCCCTCGGCCTTGCCCTTCTTCTTCGCCATAACCGTCCACCATCTACACTGGCCCGGCCTAGTGGATATAAAAGCATCTATCAGGGCCTACAATACTCTAGCCTGGGTGGCGCCGGGAGAGGGTTATGGGATGGCTAGGATCGTCTGGGTCAAGGGGGAATACAGGCTCCTCGACGATCTAGGTGAGGCCTTGAAGCTGGCCCGGGAGAACGGGGGAGTCGTAATCCTGTTCGAGGACGAGCCCCTGGTGTTGAGGGTCGAGAAGCCACAGGCAGCCGGAAGGAGGGAGCCAGGGCCCGGTCTAGAGGCCTCCGCTAGCCCGGCTGGCGTCGTGGCTATTGTTTTAGACCAGATGTTCAGGGGCTTGGCGGAGGTTGTGGCCAGAGAGTTGCCCGGATCCGTTGAGGTACACGAGGTGCTGGGTAAGGGCTTGGAGTCCCCTGTCAAGGCTGGCCGGGTCACGCGTTGGCCAGCGCACGACGACTATGACGTGTTGAAGATCGTCGAGCGCCTAGCTGGTAGTGGTAGGAGGGTGATCCTCGTCACCGGGGATAAGAGGCTTGCACGGCAGGTGGAGTCCCTGGGAGACGAGCGTATACGGGTCGAGTACATGCCTCCCAACGAGTTCCCGGGCAAGGAGAGCATCATCAGGAGGATAGTATCGCTCGCCAGGTAGCCTCACACTACTATCACTGCCAGGCCCTGCGGCGTCGGCACTATGAGGTGCCTATAGCCTCTAATCATCTCGTAGAAGGACTTGGGCGGGGACGGGAAGTACGCGTTGTGGAACGCCAGCACGCCGCCCTTCCTGGTCCTCGGCACTAGCTTCGCGAGGGCCTCCGGGTACTGGTTCTTTTCTATGTCGACGAAGGCCAGCGAGAACAGTTCCTCCTCGGGTAGCGAGTCCAAGTACTCCAGAGCATCATCATTAACTACCTCTACCCCAACACCGGTTATCCTCTCTATAGCCTTAGCATTCCTAGCCAACACCTGGGCCAAATCCGGATCCCACTCGACCGCCACAATCCTAGCACCACTCTTCCCACGGGCCCCGATGGCAAGCCAGAGGGCAGAGTAGCCAACCCCCGCGCCCAGGTCAACAATCAAACCCTCAGGGGCCATGAAGGCGAGGGTGGCGAGCGCGGCACCATCCTCCGCGTCTATCAGGGGCACGTAACTCTCTAAGGACTCCTTCCTCAAGCGAGATAAGAGCTCCCTCACCTCATAATCCAGTCCATCCAAAACACGCTACACCAAGCCATACACAGGTAGACGCCCAGAGGGTATTAGGCTTATCAAGCCAAGCCACTATATTAACCCGGGCCAGCGACTCTACAAGGACGTATGGGTGGACTTGTATGAAGGAGAAGATTGTCGGGGGACCAGCCTACAGCCTCCTCGAACTAGAGCTGAATGCTGGAGAAGAGGTATGGTTTGAGGCGGGGGCCTTCGTGTACAGCCGAGGCCCTATAGAGGTCACAACAACCAGCGGCGGCCTGGGCTCGGCTCTAAAGAGGAAGTTGCTGGGCGGTGAGTCCTTCTTCCTAAACGTGGCCAGGGCCAGGGGCCCCTCGGCGGTCGGACTCGCCCCATCGGCTCCAGGCGATATAGTGGGCGTTGATATAGCTGGAGAGCTATTGGTGCAGGACACGAGCTACCTAGCCCACTATGGGGATCTGAAGGTCACGACCGCCTGGCGCGGCTTGAAGGGCTGGCTCTCCGAGGGACAGTTCTTCTGGCTCAAGATCGAGGGCAGGGGGAGGGCATGGCTCTCGTCCTACGGGGCCCTAGAGACTTATACGCTGCAGGCCGGCGAGACCATGATAGTCGACAACTTCCACCTCGTGGCAATGGACCCCACGGTCCAGTGGAGTGCCAGGAAGTTCGGGGGATGGAAGTCCTTCCTCTTCGGGGGAGAAGGGATAGTATTCGAGCTAAGGGGTCCTGGAAGGGTATGGCTCCAGACGAGGCTCCTACCAGCCCTGGCGAGCCTAGTCTACAGGTACCTCCCGAAAAAGGGTTGATTTAGAAGGGCTAGCCCTCCCTGGAGAGCAGCTCCTTTACTACCCTCTCAGCGTTCTCCTTGACTTTCTTCAGCCTCTCCTCATAGTAGTTCCTGCCCGTGGAGTCTATCGTCACTATGAGGGGGCCGAAGTTCTCTACTTCGAAAACCCAGACGGCCTCCGGTATGCCCAGCTTGTCGAGCCAGTAGACGTCGACCACCCTCTTGATCCTGTCCGCGGCGAGGGCTCCAGCGCCGCCGGTGAATACCGCGTAGACGGCCTTGTGCTTCTTCATGGCCTCAGCGGTCCTCGGGCCCATCCCGCCTTTTCCAACTATCATCTTCACGCCGGTCTTCTCTATGAATTCGGCCTCGACCGACTCCATCCTCATGCTGGTGGTCGGCCCGGCCGCTACGACCTCCCAGCTCCCGTCGGGCTTCTTCCTGACCACCGGGCCGCAGTGGTATAGCACTAGGCCCTTCAGGTCGATGGGCAGCTTCTCTCCGCGTTCTATGGTTTCGAGTATCTCCTTATGGGCCTCGTCCCTCGCTGTGACCATTATACCCGTCACGTAGACTATGTCTCCTATCCTGAGCTTCTCGACGTCCTCGTCCGAGAGGGGGGTCCGGAGATGGAATACTCTAGACTCGCTCACCACAAACCACCCCACTCACCTAATAACACAACCACCGTCCCCGGGGACCAGGTGCTTGGTTAGCATGCGCCAGCTCCCGTCGGGGCCCACCTCTATGCTGCCCCTCCTGGTAGCCCAGCAGCTAGTTACTATGCCTATCGCGAAGGTGGCCGGATGCCTGTGGGCGTATTCGAACTTGACGTCTAGCGCCGTTAGGTGGCCTCCGAAGCCGTGGGGGCCTAGCTCTAGCTTGTTCAGGGCTTCTAGCAACTCCTCTTCTAGCTTGGCGGCGTCCGGGTCCGGGTGCCTCTCGCCTATCGGCCTTAGTAGCGCCCTCTTGGCTAGGCTCATCACTATGTCGGCTCCCGCGCCTATAGCCACTCCAACTATCACCGGCGGGCATGGTAGTGGCCCTGCCCTGGCCACCGCCTCTACTACTCCCTTCTTAAGGTTCTCGAAGCCCTTGAGGGGGGTTGACATTATGAGTGTTGACGGGGCCTCGCTTCCTCCTCCCTTGCTCATCATGTGTACTACCAGCTTGTCTCCCGGTACTGGTTCCACGTGTATCCATGGTATGAACCTGCCCGTGTTGTCCCCGGAGTTCTTTGCCTTGAGGGGGTCTACGGCGTTGGGCCTTAGGTACCCGTCTTTGGTTACTCTCCTTAGGGCGTTCTTGTAGGCCTCTATTATCGCGGTGGGTTTCAGGGGGAAGTCCTCGCCCCACTCTATCCACAGGTAGGGGGTCCCCGTGTCCTGGCATATGGGCCTCTCCTTCTTGCAGGCTATCTCCATGTCTGCCAGTATCGCTTCGAGCTGTGCCTTGGCCGCTGGGACCGTTTCCTTCTCGTAGGCTTCCTTTATCTTCTTGTACACGTCCTCTGGTATGCCGGTTGCGACTCTCTTGATGAAGTCGTAGAATATCTCCTCTAGCTGGATCGCCATAGGCTATACACCCTCTATGCTCTCTCGGCTTTCCTCTGTTTTCACATATACATATATGTGGTCTCGGTATTTACGCGGTAGCCACTAATACGACATTAACCCACTGCCATGGCGGTAGTATATTTGAACCGCGGGTGAGGAGGGATGGAGTACAACGCCGTACTTATCGGGTTTGGGAACGTCGGCAGGGAACTAGCCCAGAGGCTCCTCGACCCAGGTACCGGCCTGCCGGTAAAGGTGACGGGAGTCGCGTCGAGCGGGGGAGCCGTTATAGTGGGCGGGCCAGGCGATCTAGCCAAGCTAGCCAAACTAGCACGCTCCGGGGAGAAGCTGGATAGACACCACAACTTCAAGGAGGGCCTAGACCCCATAGAAGCCGCCATCCTAGCCAACGCAGACGTAGCCCTGATAACCATACCCCCAAGCTACCAGACAGGCGAGCCCAACAAGACCATATACCATGGGCTAGTCGAGAAGGGGGTCTCCATAATCACGGCAGACAAGACGGTGCTAGCCCTTGAGGGGAAGAGGTTCATCGAAGAGGTCAGGAGGCGGTGCCTCTTCCTAGGATACAGAGCCACAGTCGCCGCCGGGACGCCGGCGATAGACTCTGCCCTCGGCCTGAGGCTGAGGGGGGTCGAGTCAGTGAGGGCGGTGTTGAACGCCTCCACGAACTATATACTCGGCTTCGTCGAGAAGGGATACTCCTACAGGGAGGCCCTAGAGAAGGCTATAGAGGCGAAGCTAGCCGAGCCAGATCCCACGGTGGACACGCACGGCTGGGACCCGGCGGCGAAGCTAGTCATACTCTCCAACACGCTCGGGTATGATGCCAGGCTTGAGGACGTCAAGAGGGTCCCTCTAGAGAGTATGGAGGAGAAGCTGGTGGCCGAGAGCCTGAGGGAGGGCAAGAGGGTGAAGTACGTCGCCTATGCCGACTTCGAGTCGAGCCGGCTGGGCGTGGAGCCTATGGTCTTGGAGGGGAGTGACCCCCTCGCATTGGCTGAGGGAGAGGAGAACGTTATAGTGTTTGGCCTGGAGGGTACGAGTATCGTGCTCAGGGGGCCTGCCGGGCCCGCCTGGAGGACGGCTAAAGTAATGATAACCGATATATTGGACTTCGTCCAATGGAGGAAGGACACAGAAGACTGCCCCCCCGGGATAAGGTGCACCAGACAGTGCCGCTAAACCCAGTATATGGATTCATAGCCTCATACATCCTACTCGTGATACTAGCCAGCAGGATCAGGAAAGTCTACATAGTAATAGCCGGCATGATAGCCACATACGTACTCCTCTCAGCAACCCCGAGGGAAGCCGTGGAGGCCGGGGCCAAGCTACTCGAATGGAACGACCTGAGAGTCTTCGTCTACATATTCCTCTCAATGCTCCTAGCGGGGCTGATGAAGGAGACAGGTCTCCTCGATGAGATGGTGGAATCCCTCTCATCGTCAAGCTGCAGGCTAGCCCTCACCGGCGTGCCAGCCCTGATAGGCCTGATGCCCATGCCAGGCGGCGCCCTAGTATCGGCTATAGCGTTGAAGGACAAGTACCTAGCCGAGGCCAGGGTGTCCCGTGACGACGCGACCTACCTCAACTACTGGTTCAGGCACGTGTGGGTCCCCTCGTGGCCCCTCTTCCAGAGCGTCGTGATAACTGCCAGCGTACTCTACATAAACCCAATCGACGTCGTGAGCCACACGTGGATAGGGACCGTGGCAGCCATACTCGGCGGCGCCCTCATATCATACCCGATACTCAGAAGCGTCTCCTGCGGCGGGGGCAGGGGGACCCTCGCCGTGTTCCTGGCCTCTATATCACCCCTCCTAGGCCTGGTGATCCTCTTCTTCTCGGGAGTCCCCATGCTCGTCGCGCTAGCCACGGTCATCATCGTCTTCGTGGCTATATGGAGGCCTGGCAGGCCCCAGCTGGTTAGAGCTTTGAAGCTGGCGACGAGGCCCACGATACACTTGGTGTTGCTTGAGAGCCTCTACTTCAAGAACGTTCTCCTAGCCACCGACATGGGGGTTGCAATGGCCTCCTTCGCCGACACGGCAGGCATAAACGAGGCACTCCTAGTCTTCATGGTCCCCTTCATACTAGGCCTAGCGGCCGGCGGCGAGAACTTCTTCGCATCAACGGCCATGCCAGCCCTAATCCCATACCTCACCCTACAGACAGGGATAAACTGGAGCATGCTAGCCCTAGCATACCTGGGAGGCTTCCTCGGGGTGATGGGTAGCCCCGTGCACCTATGCCTGGCCCTCACGGTTGACTACTTCGAGTCTAGCATGGGCCGCGTATTGTTGAAGACCTACGCCAGCATCCTGGCAGCTGTAGCCATAGGAGTGGCTATGATATACCTGATATACTAGCCGCCGGCAAAGAAGTAGGAACTGGAGAAAACCCATAGGGTTTAAGCGGGGCTTCTAGAGGCCTAGGTAGGCCTCCTTCATCTTGGGGTTCTCCTGTAGCTCCTTCGGGGTGCCCTCCAGCACGACCCTGCCGTTCTCAAGCAGGTAGCCGTAGTCGGCTACGGTTAGGGCTATGTGTATGTTCTGCTCCACCAGGAATATCGTCTTGTTCTCCTCGTCCCTAAGCCTCTTCACTATACCAGCTATCTCCTGGACTAGCTTGGGCGCCAGGCCCAGGCTCGGCTCGTCGAGCATCAGTATCTCCGGGTTGAGCATTAGCCCCCGGGCTATGGCGAGCATTTGCTGCTCCCCGCCGCTCAGGGTGCCGGCGAGCTGGTCTTTCCTCTCCTTCAGCCTGGGGAAGTAGTTGTAGACTAGTTCAAGGTTCTCCTCGACCTTCTCCTTGGCCCTGGGTATCAGTGCCGCTAGCTTCAAGTTCTCCTCGACTGTTAGCCCGGGCCAGAGCCTTCTCCCCTCGGGGACTAGTATCATCCCGAGCCTGACCTTCTTGTGGGTTGGGAGCCGCGTGACGTCGGCGCCGTCTAGCTTTATCGTGCCCTTCCAGGGCTCGACCACGCTCATTATTGTCCAGAGGGTCGTGCTCTTCCCGGCGCCGTTCGAGCCGAGCAGCGTCGTTATCGTGCCCTTCTCTACCTTCAGCGAGACCCCGAAGAGTATCTGGGTCTCGCCATAGCCCGATACCAGGTCCTCGACCTCCAATATGTACTTCCCGGCCATCAGGCACCACCCTTCTCCCTGAGCTTCTTAACGAACCTGAGGGCCAGCGTCGGGTCTCCTAGGTAGGCTGTTATGACCTCCTGGTTGTTGGCCACCTCCTCCGGGGTGCCCTCGGCCAGCTTCCTGCCGAAGTGTAGCACTACTATCCTGTCGGCAATGTTCATCACCGCGTGCATCACGTGCTCTATCATGATCATGGTTACATTCTTCTCCTCCCTTATCCTCCTCAACAGTTCGAGCATCCTGTCCACCTCCTGCGGCGTTAGGCCTGCCAGTACCTCGTCTAGTAGCAGTAACTCTGGCTCGGAGGCTAGGGCACGGGCAAGCTCAAGCCTCTTCTTCTCCTGAACGTTCAGCACCCTGGCTGGGAGCTCTGCCTTGTCGCCCAGGCCTATGAAGTCCAATACCTCCTGGGCTATCTCTCTGGCCTCCGCCTCGCCTATTTTGCCGGCTCTCTTCCCGAAGAGTGCCCCGACCATCGTGTTCTCCAGCACCGTCAGGTCTCCGAAGGGCTTGACTATCTGGTGGGTCCTCGCTATGCCCAGCCTGGCGACCCTGTGAGGCCTCCACCCGGTTATGTCGACGCCCTTGAATATGACCCTGCCCTCTTCCGGCTTGTAGACGCCTGAGATCACGTTGAATAGCGTGGTCTTGCCGGCGCCGTTCGGGCCTATGAGGCCGAGTATCTCCTTCCTATAGACGTCGAAGGAGACGCCTGAGAGGGCTACGAGGCCCCCGAACCTCTTGGTCACGCCCTGGATCCTGAGTATGACATCGCCATCCGACACCATGGACCACCCCACTCTACTCCAGTATCTTCCTCAGCCGGGGGAACCTGTTCCTGAGTATGCCGACTATTCCTCCAGGCGCGAAGCTCACCACCAATATTATCAGCACTCCCAGTATGACTAGCGCGAACACGCCGGCTATGGTCTGCGTGTACCATTTCAGGGGGTAGTATATGAACGCGCCTATTATCGGGCCTGTGAAGGAGCCCAGGCCTCCTATAGCGTTTTCGAGTAGCATTACAACGCTGTTTAGCAGGTTGAACTCCACGGGGGCCACGAAGGAGCCCCTGAACTCCCTTGCAACCCCCCATAGGCTGGCTAGCCAGGCTGCGATGCTGAAGGCTATTATCTTGTACTTGAAGGTGTCTACTCCAACCACCTCGGCGGCGTCCTCGTCTTCCCTTATGGCTGCGAGGCCATAGCCGAGCCTGCTCACCCTCACGAGGTAGGCGACCAGCACTGTTACTATGAATACGACGTAGTGCATCCAGTAGAAGTCTATGTTGGTCAGCCCCATCGCGGGGTTACCCACTTCCTGGCCCTCGGTGCTGCCCAGGTAGTTCTTGAGGTAGAAGACCACTATGTACATCACCACGTAGTTCAAGCCTATGGTGGCTATGGCGAAGAAGGCTCCCCTGAGGCGGAGCACCGCGTAGCCCACGCCGGCGGCGACCACCACCGCTAGCACACTGGCTAGCAGGGAGCTGACAATGAATAGCTTCACCACCTCGCTGGTGGGTAGTGAGACGGAGCTCGGTGGGAGCCCCGCCTGTATGGCCTGCCTCCTTAGGTCCCTCATGATCTGGATTATCGTGTCGTAGTTCCTCACGGCTACGATGTATGCTGTTGCGAAGGAGCCGATTCCTATGAATACCGTGTGCCCGAAGCTGACGTAGCCGGCGTAGCTCATTATAACGGCCATCGCCAGGCCCAGGCCTATCCACATCATAAGGTCCATGCTGTTGGCGATTAACTGCTCGGAGCCTATGCCAGCGGTCCCGGCCGCGCCTATCACTCCGAAGATCACGAGTAGTGCTAGGGCGATGTAGAAGCTCGGCCTCTTGAACAAGCCTATCACCGCTCCATCACCCCCTCTTGCCGAAGAGGCCCTGTGGCCTTACGATCAGCATTATGAGTAGTATAGCGAAGGCCGTTGCCAGGGCTAGGGCCTGTTGCGGCTGGCCGAAGAACGCCTGGCTTGAGTACACTATGACCTGGTATATTATCCCTAGTATCAGCCCCCCGGCGTATGTGCCTAGTATGCTCCCGAGGCCTCCTAGGACTACTATGACGAAGCTGAGTGGGGCCACGATCGACTCTGTCACCGGCGTGGCGGAGCCGGTGTAGATTATGTAGAGTACTCCGGCCGCTACAGCGACGCTGGAGGAGATGACGGTTGTCGCCAGTTTTATGTTGACGGGGTTTATACCCGCTAACGCGAGTGCCCTTGAGTCCTGTGCGACGGCTCTTATGGTGAGGCCTAGGGTCGTCTTGTTTATGAGTAGGTGTAGTGCTAGTGCTAGTAGTAGTGCTAGTATGGCCGCGACTATCTGTGTTATTGAGATGGTGAAGGGCGCCTCTCCGAGGCTTATGGCCTGTATGCTTACGATGGATTTCCCGGCTATGGTCGCCTTCCAGGATAGGCTGGGCTCGGTGCTGTAGTCGGGTTTGAAGTGGTTTATCACGTAGTGTAGGCCGAAGAGCGTGATTCCGAAGCCGAAGGTCGTCATCAGCGTGGCCATTTCCTCCTTGAGCGTTATCACGTCGACCTTCCCGATGATCTTGTGGATGGAGGAGTAGTAGAGTATCGCGCCCATTATCGCTCCGAAGCCTAGGAAGAGTATGAATATGAGTATCGGGTTTAGGCCCATTGCTATGAAGATGTATGCTGCGAACATGCTTCCGAGGACTACTAGGTGGCCGTGTGCTAGGTTGACTACCTTCATCACGCCCCAGATGAGTGTGAGCCCTACCGCGACGACTCCTAGGACGGAGCCGTAGAGGAAGCCTGTGAGTAGGCCTTGGAGTGTGAATCGTAGTAGTTCTCCTAGGTCTACCATGAATCCACCCCTTTACCCACAATCCACATGGGTTTCCGGTGTCCTGTCTTTCGGGTATTCTGCCTTGGCAGTGGATATTTAAGGGTTACAAGGATGCTCATATATATGAAAAGAAATTAAAAGAAAATATTAGAAAGATTTGATATTTATTTCTTGCTCATAGCATACCAGGCGACAGCAACTATTATGATAATCAGTATCACTATACTAGCTACCAGTCCCGTGGACATGCCACCCTTGGCGGCAGTCGTTGTAGTCGTCGTCTTAGTCGGTGACGCGGGCTGGGTCGTTGTAGTCGCGGGAGCCTGGGTCGTCGTCGTAGCAGGGGCTCCGCCGAACTGCCAGTTCGGGGCCGCTATCAGCGGGCTAGCCTCAGCGTACTCCGGCGGGTATATGATGACCCTGTTCTTGCCCTGCCACTGCATCAGTAGCATTGGGTGTCCCATTTGTTTACCGGTGTCTGGGTCTATCCATAGCGGGCCGAAGAACGTCATTATCTTCAGGTCGTTGAAGGCCTCCCTGACCTTTGCACTGTCCTTTATGGCGTCCGCGCCGAACATCTCGTTGGCCTTCTTGATGGCCTCGACCAGGTAGACTACGGCTGCTCCAGCCTCGGCTGACTGGTAGGCTGGCGATTCAAGGTCTGGGCATACCTGGTGGAAGTAGTTCAGGTAGTCGTCGATCGTCGGTCCAGCCCAGGTTAGGCCGGCCTGCTGTGCTGCCTGTGGGTTGTAGTTGGCCTTGGGGCTCCACTGGCTTGGGTAGGCTACGCCGTTCACAATACCCTCGCCTAGCTCGTCGTAGAACTTCGGCTGTGCAGGGGCTACTAGGATTGCTATGAACTTGAGGCTCCACTCGCTGTCATGGGCCTGCTTTACCAGGGCCTTCCCATCCTCGTAGTGCCCGCCGCCCAGCAGTACATCGGCTCCCTTCTGCTTGGCCGACTGTATGTAGACTGAGAAGTCGCTGGTCCCGGGCTCGTAGTCGGCCTCGTACACCACGTTTACACCGTACTTCTCTAGGTAGCTCTTGAGTCCCTTCTTGACGGCCTGGGCGAAGGCGGCGTTCTCGAATATCAGGGCGACCTTGGCGTTGGGTATCTTGTCATGCACTAGCACAGCGGCCTGCTCCAGGTACCTGCTCGCGGGTGTGAGTACCTGGACTATGTAGTAGTAGCCCTTGCTGACTATCGAGTCGCTTGCACCGCCGTGGCTTAGGATGAGCTTGTTGTTCTGCTCTGCCACTGGCAGTGCTGCCAGGGTGAGGCCGCTGGAGTATGGTGCTAGTAGGAAGTCTACCTTGTCTGTCGTTATGAGCTTCGTGTATAGGGATGCGACGTTGTCCTTGCTGGACTCGTCGTTGTAGTAGACTAGCTGTAGCTTGTACTTCTTACCGCCTATATCGACTCCTCCCTGGTCGTTATACCATTTGATGACAGCCTTCACACCGCATAGAGCCTGCTGGCCCTCGGTAGCGAACTTGCCCGACAGGCTTATGGTCATGCCGATCTTGATGACGTCGCCCGACACGCTCTCCGGGTACATGTCGGCGAACGCCACTGGACCGGCGAGCATCAGCGCTACCAGGACCATTGCAAAGAGCATTCCCTTCCTCAAAGCATACGCACCTCAGCAGGTATGGCTCGGTTTAAACCTTATGGTGCCTGCACTTGTATTTATAATCCATCGTTATTTTATCCATATGTTTTCATATGTGAATATAATGCTGGACCCGTAAGTATCGGGTACAAAACACCCTACATACAATAGCCGCCCTCCAATATTTAGACCATCTATACAATACAAGACCCAGCGGGTGCCACGCTATTGTCATGCCTGGAGGGCAGGATACCGGACAGCCTCTGCAACCTACTGCAAGACCCCGAAAACGCGGCTAGAAGACTGTACGAGAAGCTGGGAGGTAAGAAGACCGTATCCATGGGGACCAGCGGCTTTGGAAGCGTGGGGTATCCCAAGAGCTTCCCCCAGGAGCTGGGAAGCCTCCTGGCAGGAGAGAACGGTAGGCTGATTGTGCTGACGGGGGCCAGCGCCTACGACATGGACGAGAGGCTCGTAGACCAAGGCGTCGTGGCGAGGAGATACCCCTACCAGAACAACCCCAAGCTAAGAAAGCTGATAAACGATGGCGTCGTCGCATTCCAGGACTACCACCTCGGCGAGTGGCCCTACATGGTGAAGACAGGGCACCTACACAGGTTCATAGACGGGATAGACGTGGCCGTTGTAGAGGCTAGCCTCGTATTGGAGGAGGGCTTCGTGCCCACGGCCAGCGTGGGCGCGGGCCCGGCATGGGTCGAGATGGCCGACTACGTGGTTATAGAGGTGAACATGGACTCCCCACCAGACCTCTACGGGATACACGACATATACAGGCCTGTCGACGGGGAGCCCATACCGATAAGGAGGGTCGACGACAGGGTCGGGTCGCCCCTAGTAAGGGTCCCCAGGGACAAGATAGTGGCGATAGTCGAGAGCAGGGGGATAGACCACGGGGGAGAGCCAGCCGAGCCCAGTAGGGTTGAGAAGATGATAGCAGAGAACCTCCTAAGCTTCCTACAGGAGGAGGTCTCAGCGGGCCGCCTACCACCATCACTCTACCCCCTGGAGAGCGGGGTCGGCACAGTCAACGACGCGGTGTTCAAGGCCTTGAAGGACGCTGGGTTCAAGGGCCTCACGGCTTGGACCGAGGTGGTGCAGGACAGCCTACTAGACTTGTACAATGAGGGCATGACCGAGGCCATGTCGTGCACGAGCCTCATGCTGACTCCGAGGAACCTGGAGAGGCTCTACAGCAACCCGAGAGACTATATCGAGGCGATCACCCTGAGGCCTCAGGACATAACCAATAACATAGAGGTGATCAGGAGGCTCCGCGTCATAGCGATAAACACGGCCGTAGAGGTGGATATCTATGGCAACGTCAACTCAACCCACGTACTAGGATCCAAGATAATAAACGGGATCGGCGGGAGCGGGGACTATGCCAGGGGAGCCCTCCTGTCGATATTCATAACCCCGAGCACCCGCAAGGGCAGGGCCGTGAGCTCCATAGTACCCATGGCCTCACACGTGGACACGCCGGACCACGACGTGGACGTGATAGTAACGGAACAGGGGGTCTGCGACCTGAGGGGGCTGAGCCCGAGGGAGAAGGCCGAGCTCATAATAGAAAGGTGCAGCCACCCAGACTACAGGGACAAGCTATACAGGTACTACAGGAAGGCGTTGGAGTACGGGGGCCACATCCCCGTGGCGCTGGAGGAGGCCTTCAGCTTCCACATAAGCTTCAGGGACAAGAAGGACATGAGACTGTGATGGAGGAAATAGACAGCCCCCGGTATAGGCGTGCAATACATTATCGCTAGAGGGTCCCCTCTCCCGTGGATGGAGGTCGAGCCCCATGAACCCCGGCTACCCGTGTAACATAATCGCGTACAATGGGCTGAAGCCCCGGGTCGACCCCTCAGCCTACATAGACCCCATGGCCAGGGTCTTCGGAGACGTCCGCATCGGGGAGAACGCGGTAGTCCTCTTCGGCACCATAATAAGGGGAGACGACGACAGGGTGGAGATAGGCAGGGATACCGCCATACTGGAGAACAGTCTCGTGGAGGCGCCAAAGGGGCACCCGGTCACCATAGGCAGGAACGTGCTGGTAAGCCACGGGGCCATAATACACGGGGCCACGGTAGGGGATGGAGCCCTAGTGGGCATAGGAGCGATAGTACTCGACGGGGCCAGGATAGGGGAGGAGGCGATAGTAGCCGCTGGAGCCCTCGTACCGCCGGGCAAAGAGATACCGCCGCGGACACTAGCCCTAGGCGTGCCGGCGAAGCCCGTGAGGGAGCTATCGGACGACGACATAGAGACTGTCAGGAGGGAGTTATCCCAGGTGCATAGCAAGGCGGTAGCCTACAGGAGGATACTGCCACGCCCATGCTAGCCCTGCCTACCCCTCTTCTTGGCGGACTCGTAGTCGTAGGCGGCCAAGTACATGATGAGCCCCAGGTAATCCCCCAAATCCTCCAGCAACTCCCTCAAGCGGGCCTCCGACAGCTTCAAGCCAAGCAGCCTCTCAAGCCCCCTCGAAACGGCCAGGTCACTAGCCGGGCCGACTGGGAACCTGGGATGGACCATGGCTATGGAGAGCTCGGCAGTCCACCTCCCAACCCCGTATAGCCCGGTCAACTCCTCTATATTGCCTTGGGGGTCCCTTACAACCTCTCCCACGCTGGGAAGCCTCCCCTCGACTTCTGCGAGCGCGATCTCCCTCAGGGCCCTAGCCTTCATACGCGTCAACCCGAGGCCATAGAGGTCCTCTACCTTGGATGACGCCAGAGCCTCTGGTAGCGGGAACGAATAGAACACCTCGTCCTTCATGACGAGCTTGGCCCCGTACCTGGACACGAGCCTAGACTGTACACGCAGCGCCATCCTCAACGCTATCCTCTGCTTCACAACCGAGTCAACCAGGGCCTCGTAAAGGCTCATAGTCCGACCAGGCCTCAAGCCAGGATACTTCTCAGCAAGCACGCGGAGCCTAGGCCACCCATCCAACACGGCCAGGAACTCCCTGTAGTCGAAGCGCGCCCGTATACACTCTAGGAGCGCCTCGTTGAGCCCTCTGGCCTGCTCCGCGCTACGGCTCCAGATGACGGTTTTTACGGAGGGCATCCAGGGCTCCCCCCGGAAGTACACCTTTACCGGGACAAGCGCCTCCCTATACCCTATGAGCCTCCTACACGACTTCTCGCCCCAGTCATATATCCATGGGAGCGGGCGATTGGGTAGGCTGAACCTCTCTAGGTGCCCGGTGAACCAGTATGGTGGTTTTGGCATGTAGGTGAAGGTGTAGGGTTTGGGTTTCATGGGTGTCACCCTTTAGCCTCTAGGTTATAGTGTATGAGTTAAAGGGGGGATTTATCAATGAATTATATAATGGTTATTAGTTATAATATATTAGTATTTCTATATACTAGTTCTTATAGGACTCGTAATTATCCTTACATGAAAATATATTCTCCCTGCGCTGAAGCGGTTTATAAACAATTCTAACCACTAAATAAAATCTATATAAATCCGTTGAGCCACCTCCACCACAGACAAACCCATACCCGGGAAGGTGATACATAGATGAACACAACTAGGCGAGCCCTAGTGGCCTTAACACTGGTCGTCATAACGCTAGCCCCGGTGACGGCCCTCTCATACACATCACATTTTTTCAACAGCGTAGAGGTTAACCTACCCTACTCCTACACCCTCACAGGAGGGCACTCCCCGCAAGGAAACATACTGGCCGTAGGAGGACGCTTCTATAATTCGGCAACTTCAGGATACTCTGGATGGATAGCTGTCAGCGATCTCTCAACAGAGCCTCCAGCCTATAAACTGCTCAAGCTACTGAAGGACAGGTCATGTACTGAACCGCAAGATGTAGTTGTAACGGCGGTCACGGCCGAGGACAACGGGAACCTATACGTAGGGGGATACGCTCAGTACAGTGACGAAACCACCAAATACTACTTCGTGGCCATGATAGGCGGATCACCCGGGGGAAGCTACACGCTTAACGCCATAAGATACTATAATGTAGGCGAGATAAAGGACCTCGAACTGGCGATCCATCCATACTATGGCAAGGTATTGCTGGCCGTTGCAGCGGACTCCAACGGTAACTATCCAGTAATGCTGATATTAGACCCAACTGACCTTAGTATAGAGAACTATATAGCCAGTAACTACCAAGTCTGGAATCAAAACGGCGTGACAACAGCCGCTATTAGCATAGACTCCTATGGCGACCTTGTAGTCATTGCAACGCTCAATTCCCAGGGCCACATAGCGTTATTCAAGTGGAACCCTAGCAGCAACGATTACACCCAAGCGTACGTCATCAAGTACCTGAACGGGCTATACATCCACGATGTGCTGGTTAACGAGGAGGACGGCACCTACTACGCGTATATAGCCGCTGAGAAGAGTGATAACTCCTATACAGACTGGGGCACGGGGAGTGACAGTGATCCCGTGCTGATAAAGGTGGACCTCCAGGACATGGCCTTGGGGAATCCAGCCTTCGAGTGGGTGGTAGTATTCGACAACGACGACGATGACCACGGCTATGCAGTAGCGCTATACGATACTGACACCGGCAGTAGTGATAGGATAGTACTATACGGCTCCCTAGCGCACAGCGGCTATAGCGGAAACCAGTATCCACTGATAGCTGTGGTAGCTCCCGATGGATCAGTGGAGAGCGCGGCTATGGCCCCAGCGCCTACGTCTTCGGACTACAGCAAGCCCCGTGGCGAGTACTTCACCGGGAGCGTCTACAACGGGTACACGTTCGCCATGGGGACCACGGGCTACTCCAACACAGCCTGGCCCAACGTCGGCCTACTACTCTACAGCAATGAGATATCAAACCAGCTGGACTGGCAGGGAAGCATAAGCTGGCCCCCGGTAACCGTCTTGAAGGACCTAACAGGCATAGCCACCATAACCAAGAGGACAGACATAAACCCCTCCACCAACGGCCCCTATGCGGCATCAACAAACACGCCTCTATCGAGCCCCCTCACATGCATAGTATTGAACTCCATCAACCCAACCGTCTACACAGCAAACGATAACATTATACCAGAGCCCGTACCGGAACCCTGGTACGCGGCTATCGCCGTGGCTGTTATAGCTCTGGTATTGGCAGTCTTCTACCATAGAAGATGATAACCCTCCCGCCAACCCGATAATCCCCCTCTCTACAATATTGATAGCGGAGCACTGCCTTGGATATGGTCTCATTATTAAGTTCTCCAGCCGGCTCTCCCAGCTTGGTGGCATGGCAGTTTGGGCGCTATTGACAAGCTCATGAGGCTCGGCGACTCAACCTACCTCCTCAGGGGGTCTCCCTCGACCCTATTCCACGTGAACGACGAAGTCGTGTATGTTATTGACCCTGGGCATGGATCAAAGAGAGCCAAGCAGATTAAGAGGGTACTAGCGGAGCTCGGCGGCGAGGCTGTGGCGGTAGTAACGCACTATCACAGTGACCACTTCGAATCCCTGTCAAAGGACACAGGAATCGGGAAAATCTACTCTTCCCGACTGGACAAGCCCGGCATAGAGCACCCGGAGTATCGCGTGTCAATGACCTTCGGTCTACCACTAGAGGAGTGGCAGGAAGCACTACTCTACAAGCCCGTTGCTGTGGGCGTGGATGAAGCCTTCGACTGCGGCAGCCGGGTGGGTCCCCTGGAGACCCTACACCTCCCAGGCCACACGCCCGGCCAGATCGGCGTGCTCACGCCAGACGGGGTCCTCTACGCGGCCGATGCCGTGTTCGGCGAGAGGGTCCTCGAAGCCTACCTACTGCCATACCATAGGGATCCATGCAAGGCTAGGGACAGCCTGGCCAAGCTACTCGGAGCCAGCTTCCGGGTGTTGGTCCCGGGCCACGGGCCCGTGTTGGAGGAGGGTGAGGGGCGCGAGCTGGTCCGGGCTAACATGCGGGTCCTAGACTCATTCCTCTCAAGGCTGGTCGAGTCGCTGGAGGAGCCAGTCTCGTTCGAGGAGATCCTCCACAGGCTGGTGGATGACGCCTCCAAGGCTGGCTCTCCAGGCGCGATGTTCCTGGTAGAGCAGAGCCTCCGAGGAGCCCTAGCATGCCTCGCTGGACGCGGCCTGATAGAGGCTGGCCTGGAGAAGAAGGGCGTCGTCTGGGTCAAAAAGTGACACCTCTCTATGGAGCTTGGATTTCCTCCTCTTGGCGGTATAGTGTCTGCCTGGGGGAAACCGTTTAAGCCGGGCCCTGTACTTGTGGTGCCCGGTCTGGTTCAACGCGGTGTATCCTGTTGGAGTTGAGGATCCTGTCGCCCACGGCCATACTGGGTTATGGGTTTCCCCTTGAGAGCTTTAGGCGCGGGCTGAGGGACGGGCCCGACGCTATCGCGGTTGACGCCGGCTCGACCGATCCGGGCCCCTATTACTTGGGCGAGGGGGTCCCCTTCGTATCGGCGGAGGCAGTTGAACGCGACCTCTACCATCTCCTAGAGGCCTCCCTCGACCACGGAATACCACTCCTAGTAGGGAGTGCCGGCGGTGGGGGCGCCCGTCCCCACGTGGAGTGGGCCCTTGAGAGGCTTAGGCGCGCCGCCTCTAGGCTAGGCAGGCGTGTAAGGGTTGGCCTGGTCTATAGCGATGTCGATAAAGACCTACTAGCCGGTAGGTTGAGAAACGGCTTGTATAGCGTGAGGGACCCCTACTCTCCCCTGCCAGAGCTAGGCGAGGAGCTGGTACTATCTAGTAGTAGGATCGTGGCCCAGGTGGGTGTAGAGCCCTTCATAGAACTCTTGAAGCGGGGCGTCGACGTAGTCCTCGCGGGTAGGAGTGTCGACGTGGCCCCATTCGCTGCCCTCCCATGGATGAAGGGCTTCGACCGGGGACTAGCCGTACACATGGCGAAGATACTTGAGTGCGGCGCCCTCGCGGCCGAGCCCGGTAGCGGGAGCGACGGCATGATGGGCGTGATTAGGAGTGGGGAGTTCGAGGTCTACCCGCTCAACCCGGCTAGGAGGGCTACAGTTACCAGCGTCTCAGAGCACGCTCTCTACGAGAGGAGGGACCCCTACCGCGAGTACATCCCCGGGGGCTACGCGGACCTCACGGAGACTACCTACGAGGAGCTGGGTGATGGGAGGGTCGTTGTCCGGGGGAGCAGGTGGATATCCTCGGAGAGGAGGCTTGTGAAGCTTGAGGGCGTCAGGCTGGTTGGCCACAGGTACGTTGTAATAGCTGGCGTGAGGGACCCCGGGTTCCTTGAGAGGCTCGACGAGCTGGTCAACGCCGCGCTCAGCCACGTCTCCAGGCTCGTGGGCGGAGACGGCTACCGCGTGTATGTCAGGGTCTATGGGAGGGATGGCGTGATGGGCCCGCGGGAACCAACGCCGAGGCTGGGCCATGAGGCTGGGCTCGTGATCGAGGTCGTGGCCGCTAGCAGGGATAGGGCTAAGACCGTGGCTGGGCTCGTGAGGAGCACGCTCCTCCACATGGGCTGGGAGGGTAGGAAGACTACCGCGGGGAACCTGGCGTTCCCCTTCAGCCCGAGCGACCTAGATGGCGGGCGCGTCTACGAGTGGAGTATATGGCATTTGGTGGAGGAGAGGGACCCTCTGGAGTATGCTAGGCTTGAGGTGTTGGAGGCTGGTTGACTTGGTGGAGCTTGGTAGTGTTGCTAGGGTTGTGAGGAGCAAGAACGCGGGGCCCTATACGCTGACCCTCGACATAATATTCGACTCCGTGGAGTGCGCTGTGGAGGCATACAAGAGGATCACCAGGGATATGGTAGGAGCACTCTACAGGATAGACCCGGAGAACGTGGAGATAATACTCTACAAGCCCGCCAACGCCGTGAAGATAAACCTGCCCAGGCTAGTCCCCTCCGGGCACCCCGGGGATACGGACGTCTACGGAGCACAACAACACGCCCCACTCCTAAGCCTAGACCTAGACATCGACTGCCAGGGAGCAGGGTGACACGGGGATTGGCTGGCATAGCGGAGGCCGTGGTAGACGATGTACTAGGCGTGGTCGAGGCTGGGGACTGGGTTCTTGGGGAGGCGAGGAAGGCCCTCATAGACACGCTGGCAGTCGCGGCCGCCGCGCCACGCGTATACCCGAAAGCCTTGAGGATTGCATCAGCCATAGCAGGGGGCGAGCCCGGTCCGATCCCCATACTTGGCTCCGGGGGCGGGAGGGCTCCCAGGCTAGCCGCGGCGCTGGCTAACGCGTTCCTAGCTCACAGCATAGAGTTCGACGACTGGCTCGCCCCCGGCTACGTACACGCCGGGAGCATCGCCATACCCGTGGTTTTGAGCTACGGCTACGACTCCAGCCTCCGCGAGGTCCTACAGGCTATCGCAGCTGGCTACGAGGCTGGACTCAAGGTAGGCTCCTACATGGGCAGGAGCCACTACCTCCGCTACCATGGGACGGCCACGATCGGATCGGTGGTGGCCGCGACAGTCTATACGATGCTAGTGGAGGGACCCTCAAGAAGGGTTTTGGAGGCGGCGATAACACTAGCGGCATCCTACATGGGGGGACTGTGGAGTGTGAACAGGGCTGGCGCGCTCTACAAGCCCCTCTCACCGGCCAAGGCGGTCGAGACAGGGGTGCTAGCGGCTAAGGCTGCCTTGGTGGAGGGGAAGCCCGTGCCCGGCGGCATAGAGCGTGCATGCCAGGCCCTCTACGGCGACTGTAGGTACATTGAATCCTACAGGTATGGGGTTGCAGTAAACGGGTACAAGTTCTACCCATCGTGCCGCCACTCCCACACGGTGATAGAGGCCGCCCTAGAACTCTACGGGAGGGTCAAGCCAGGCGAGATCAAGAGGATAAGGGCCAGGCTGTATCGGGAGGCCGTTGAAGTAGCCGGCATAAGGGAGCCCCGCGGCGTGGAGGAGGCCCGGTTCAGCATACCATACCTGGTGGCGGCGGCCCTAGTCTATGGCAGGGTCGGGTTCAGGGAGATAGAAGGGTCCCTCCGGGACCCCATGGTCCATAGGCTGGCTAGGCTAGTCGAGCTTGAGGCCGTCGATGAATACACGGGCCAGTACCCGGCTAGGCAGCCGGCGGAGCTGGTGATCCAGGCTAGGGGAGGGACCCTATCCAGCTATAGGGACAGGCCCCGCGGCGAGCCAGGTAGCAGCGTGTCCATGGACGAGATCCTGGAGAAGGTGGAGGGCCTGAGGGAGTATATGGATCCCGTGGAGTATAGCGTTATTAGGAGGCTCGCCTCCGAGAGCCTGGAGACCACGCTAGGGGAGGCATTCGAGGCACTCTGGGCTGAGCGATGAGGGAGAGAAGATTCCAAGGGCCTGCGAGGATCGTAGGGTGGAACCCCAGGGCCAACTCGCCCTGGCTGGGCGTAGCACGGGGCTTCAAGCTAGCCCGAGACCACTGGCTAGCGGGCAGGGAGGAGAAGCGTTGGTATATGGAGGCCCTCGAAGAGGCCTTCCCAGGCTCCTCATCCCTCCTAGGCGACAGGCTCCTCCTATTCCACAGGGCCTTCTCGCCCGACGGCGGATACGGGGTTGAGGTGTTCCACGACGCGCTGAGGGCCGGGCTCCTGGCCTATGAGGGGTCCAAGTGGAGGCTCTACCCTACCGGGGCGCTGGCCAGCCTATTGGCAACCATGGGTTATCCGGTGTATAGGGTTGAGGCTAGAGGTAGACTGAAGGGGAAGAAGATAAGGATAGAGGGCTGCGAGGACAAGGAGTACATCATTGTAGGGTCGCGGGGATATAGCGGGGTTGCGAGGCGCCTCGGCGGGGACTGCATGTATCGGGTGAAGGATATGGCTCCCGGGGGCTTCAAGCCCCTGGGCGAGTCCACAGTAGAGGATGCCGTCGCCGTCAATAGGGCCTATATTGAGAGGCTCGCCTCGGAGGCCCGGGAGTTCATAGCCAGCGAGGCCGGGAGAGGCCGAGTCTACGTTGCAGTGAGTGGGGGATTGGATAGCAGCGTGGCCCTTACACTAGCGGTCGAGGCCCTCGGCCCCGAGAGGATAACGGCGGTATACGCCGACACCGGGATGGAGTTCCCCGAGTCCAGGGAGACGGTCGAGGCCCTGGCCAGCAGGCTCGGAGTCGAGCTAGCCGTGGTTAGAGCAGAGAGGGACCCCCTGGAGCTTATACGGGAGAGGGGCCTGATGGCCAGGGACAACCGATGGTGCACCAGGCTACTCAAGCTAGAGCCCCTAAGGAGGTTCTACAAGAGGGTGGGGGCTAGGGTTGTAGTCGACGGGGCTAGATCCCTTGAGAGCGAGGGCCGGGCCAAGACCCCGAGGGTGGGCGTGAACCCCCTCATACCGGGGGTGAAGAGGCTACTCCCCATAAAGTCCTGGAGCAGGCTCGAAGTACAACTATACGCCAGCCTGAAGAGGCTACCAGTCAACCCGCTCTACGACACGGGCTTCCAGAGGATAGGATGCATGGTGTGCCCGGCGATGCACCTACACGAGCTCAGGCTAGCCAGCAAAATGAAACCCGGATTCTACGAGAGGCTCTACAATACACTAAAATCCACGGGCGTGAGGGACCCCCGGGGGACAATACTATCCGGGAGATGGAGGAACACGCCCACACCCAGGGATAAAGGCTGAATCTGGAATCCTATCCCAGTGCTATCACGTAAAGGCTTATCGTGTCTCATGGCTCATCAAGTATCACCCCTGATACCTAGTATCAAGGGTGATACCTGTGCCGTTCAACCCCAGGCCTGAGATTAGCTAGGGTGTAGAGCTGGGAGACATGTCTTGGACGGCTAAGTCTATATTCGGCGGAACTTCAAGTGGGCGTTATGAGTTAAGAATTAATCCCCCATTGTACCTATATTTTGTAATAGTAATATGGTGTATGGGTGTTGAAGACGATAATGCCTGTCTCTGCTATTTTATTTTTATTTATATTATATCTAGTGGGTATTGTGTATGATGGTATTACTCTAGCTGGGGCTCAATCACGAGGCGATGCATTAAGCCTGTTAAATGGGGTCAACTACTTTTACTGGAGTGCAGGCCAGCTGGTTAACGCCACATCCACATTACCGCTTCTCAACGGGACTAAAATAGCCGCTGAAATCGACTTCAACCGCTTTAAACTCGATGGATTCGACCTGATAGCCATCCCCGTGTTCGTAAACCAGTCGAGTGCAGACAGTAATGATCCCCATCTGGCGAATCAGAGTAATGATAAGTTCGGTTCCCTGGGAGCCGATTACCTAGACTACGTGGGCCAGCTCGTCGATAAGGCCCGTGACATGGGGTTCAAGGTCTGTATAAGAATATTCAACACATACGGCGATTGGGGGTGGCGGGGCAATATAAACCCGAGTGACCCCAACACCTGGTTTGCCAACTTTGAGAACATAGTAACAATTATAGCGCAGTGGGCTGAGAATAAGGGAGTCTATTGCCTAGAGGTTGCGTCTGAGCTAAACAAGTTGTTTACAAGCACATACGATGCCGACTGGAATGACCTGGTTAATTCAATATCCAGTGTATATAATGGCAGAATAGTTATGACGGTGAACTGGGATAGACTAATCAACGACATAACAGGCAGTACTAGCGATGTGCTATACAGCACCTTCACGAACACTAATCTAGATGCAATCGGCATAGCGGCATACTTCCCGCTAACAACAAACCCAGATCCCACGCTAGACGAGTTAAAAGACGCCTGGGACGGGTCGAACCCGGAGAACCTAAACTATACACAACGACTCCTCGACGTCAGGGACTTCTACGACAAGCCATTGATATTCATGGAGGTGGGATATAGGAGCGTAGATGGCTATCTGGATGAGCCATTCGATTATACGTCTAATCTAGACGCCGAGCAGGACGAGCTAGAGCAGAGTCTAGCCTTCTACACGCTAATATGGGAGTCGTTAAGGCTGAACTCTACCACAAGCGTCAACGGGGGATTCTGGGGATACGTTGTATGGGGGGCCGCCACTGGATTACCATACCACTGGGACGGCTATGACGTATGGGCTAAACATGCTGAAAGGGTCATAGCGTACTATCAGGGAGGGCAACTAGAACCCGGGTATCTACGCCTGGTAGATCCCGACAATACCACATCTATCATAAGCCTGTTCTATGATGACTGGATGATACAGAGTAGCGAGTACGGGAGGCAACCCAAGCCCGGATACTTGCTAGAGGCTAACTTGTCGTTTAGGGTCAAGTCACAGAGCAGTAGCGATGGTAGATTCTATGTCTCTAGGCTAGGCTTCTACATTGATAACCAGGGCTACCAGGCTATCATTAAAGCCCTCGTCAGCAGCAATAGTATCGTTAGGCTGGAGTTTCTAAGTAGTATAGACGGCTGGCAGTATCATTACGTCGATTTAAGCAGCACGCCGATCAACATACCGGTGACAGGGTTCTATCTAGCCAGCATTAGGCTTAGCAACACTTCGAGCTACTGGGCCATCCATTATAGCGTGGTCGACCCCAACGGCAATGTAGTAGCAGGCTATACACTAGATACCGGGATGGGTGGCTCCCTAACTCTAGACTTCGACTACTTCTATGTTAAACCCTATGACTCCAATAGCGGGACTATATGGCTGGAATTAGAGAATATGACTGTACGATTCAAAGACAAGATAGTACTCGCAGTGGACTATTACTACCATCTAGGATACATACCCTACTACATATCACTAGAGACCGGGGGCAACGTATTGTCAAACTTCTACACTAATACGAATTCCGTAGACCCAGGGACACCAGTCCCCATACCAGAACCACCCATACTCGTAGCAACCACTATACTGGCAGTAACCGCCATCCTATACACATGCAGCCGTGTTTGCACGCCAAGGCGGAGACAGACAGTGACGGCTCCTAGGGCAAACGAGCCCGTAGATAGACACCTCAACGTCTACCGACTCGATATTAGCGTGGATACCCAATCAGCATAAGCTGGGGGCACGTTTTATGAGTAAGACACTGCGCCTATGTGCAGCACTGCTCATAGGCGCCATAGCCATAGCCTCACTCGCCATAATACAGGAAACGGGTAGATACGAGGAGAGACTACATAAGACATTAGTAATAGCATTGGATCAAGCATTACAGGAGTCGGCGAGTCTAACCTTCTCTGGAAACTTCACCCAGAACCTGATAGACGATTTGATGAAGTACAATTGTAGCCCAGCAGGGCTCAGGCGGGCGGAGTCGGAGAGGACCATGTATTACATTTATGGTCTCACGGGTCTAGCGGACCGCGTCGATGGTCTCCGGGCAGACCTTGCAATAGCATACACTTCCACTGGGGAGAAGATGCCCTGGGAGCTGGACTTATCGCTGCACGATATAGGAGTATTCTTCCGGCTATTATCACAGCGCGTGTACCAGTACATGCTAGACAATAGGACTCTCGACTGCGACACGCTGCCAGGCGAAGAGAGCCTCCATAGATTGAACCAGGCATTCACCCTGCTTCATCGGGAGTTGGAGGAGACCGTGTATAATGAGAGCTATAATTTCAACGGGCTAGACGAAGACACGGTGAGCCTCATCTACGAGGCGTCTAGAGACCTAATGTCTAAGGGCGCCCCCTAGACCCCTACTCGACAATGATCTCCACTATAACATCCCAAGAGTAACAAATATAGACGACCGGACCAGGGAGTCAAGGGGGGAGACGCCCTATACGCCTCCCCCGGCCCCAGGTACTTCTACTGTTGAAATACCCCGGGCTGTATTTGTCCATAGTGTTGTGCTAGGTTCTTAATGGAGGTTAAAGCCAGCTACGGCGAAAATGGTTGACGCGCTGTATATTGATCTTGAAAGGATGAAGAGTCAGCCAACGATAAGGGGGATCGCTGGAATAGGGGTGCTGGAGTTCTCCGTAGAGTATAGCTAGACCCTCACTGGAAAGTATTTTAATAAATGTCTCTATCATATTGCTTTAATATGGTGGGATTATCGCCCGCGTGTACGTCTTTCCGGTAAAGGCTGGTACACTGGTCGGTGTAGTTGTACTCATGCTTGGCCTCTTGTTTCTAGCGATAGGCATACTCCCGTTCGTGATGGATGGAAACATGTCTACAATACCTATACCGGTCCGCCTTGTATTCGCTATAGTAGGCTTCATCGCCACGATCGGCGGCATCTACCAGATCAGATACGGGCCGGCGATGTCGCGGATCTTGAAGAGGCTTAGCATGGAGGTAGGGGTCGAGGATGATAGGCTCGTCCTGCCCCGCCGGTTCAGGCTGAAGAGGGGCACGCTGAGTATAAGCCTGGTGGAGAGGAATAAGAGGTACGAGACAAGGCTCAGCTTCAATGAGAGCGAGGACCAGGAGGTTACGAGGGAAACGCTGAGCCCCGAGGACTTCGCCGAGGCCGAGAGTATAGCCGCTAACGTGGACTGGTCACGTGTAGTAGTCGGAGCTGGGCCGGTGAGCATTGGCTCCGCCCGGAGCATTGTCGAGTGGGTGAATCTACCATGCTATATTGTAAGGGAGAGAGAATACGCGACCCCGGTATTCGATGTATGCATAGCTCTATACCGCAAGCCATCCCTACCAATAGCCATAGGTAGGAGGACGCTCCAAGTATCACACGAGCGGGATATAGCTAGGGCTGAAATAGACGTGGAAGACGGGGTCATACGAGGCCGCCTTGAGTATTATCGAGCTCCCGGATCAAAGTCTAGGGGGGCACGAGTCGAGATAACAGGGGTATACGAGGGGATCAAGTACAAGGCCAGGATTACCGAGACGAGGGAGCCTGGATCGATCGAGTTTAAATGGCCAGCCAAGCCCGAGGAACCAATCTACGTCATACTATCAAATGCTGGAGTCGTATCAATTAACGGGTTCCTGAAGAGCCTGGGGGTAACAGAGCCAGTCATGCTAGGGAGAGTCTGGCATGGCTTGAAGGATGCCAAGATAAGGCTCGTACTCGATATAGCAATGGCCAAGGACGCGGTAGACGAGGAAGACATCACAGTACTCCCACGGGCTCATACCAGCGATGAATCCATTGCAGCAACTTAGAGGCAAAAGCCTAGAGCCCCTATTAATCATATTAATGATAGTAGGGAAAAAGTCGTCCAAAGTTATACCTGTGATGTATGAGAACAGGGTGCTAAAGACTCTTGAGCCTCTAGGGCTCGAGGAGGGTGAAGAGGTAGTTGTGGTCTTGAAGGAGGATTTAGTAAAGTATGCCCGCCGTGTCCGCCGTAGTCTAACGGGCCGGGGAGGGGAGCCTAGTGAGGTTCTCTCTCGGGAGAGGGGTAGGCTGGTGTGGAGAAGCTAGTATTTGACACCTCTGTTGCCGTGGACCTCTTTGCTGGCTGGGAAGAGCTTCGCGTAGTGTCGGCTGAGAAGGTGTTTGGGTGCGTAGCGAGGGGTGTAGTCGGGAGGCTGAGAGACGAGGTAACGCTTGTTGGAGACGACCTCTACTTCACAGAAGCAGTAGAGACTGCTCTGGCTACTGGCTCTAGGGGTGCAGACTCCTACTACATCGGCCTAGCCAGGACCCTAAACGCGCCCCTAGCAACAAGCGACAGAGTACAAGCACTAAACGCCAAAAAGTCCAAGATCAAGGCATTCTACATCTTAGATAAACAGGACCTAGAGGGTTTGCTCGATAACCTTAATTTCAAAATATAATATAACTAATTATAAATTAATGTAAAGAGATGATATATCACGTTGAGAGGTTATCAAACTCGAAGAATGTATCGACTAGTTCCACTATCTCAGTTACTAATATAATTCTACGCCTGGATAATAATAGTTTTGTGAGGTCTGAGCCCGAGACCCCCGCGGCTCCAGAGGCCGGCACTCAAAAACAATCGTCCCATAACTCTCCATTATTCTGGGACAGTTTCTAACTCATTTATACCAGTATGGAGGTAACATATAGGACACTCTATTCCATGTTGCGGGGCTTTAAGGACTTAAGGGTTGCGATGTATTATTGGTAGCGGGGGGATGGGTTGTCTCGTGAGGTGGTTGTTAGGGTTAGGGTGCCTTCTCACTATGTTGGGGATGTTGAGAGGGAGGTTAGGCTAGCCTATGCCGTCGATCTATTCCTTCGGGGCGTTGTTAGTGTTGAGCGTGCAGCCGAGCTGGCTGGGACGAGCCTATACGACTTCCTAGTTGAGCTTCGTAGGAGGGGGATACAAGCCTACCCTTATAGTGATGAGGAGCTCCGAGAGGAGCTGGGAATTGAAGAACAAGGCTAGTAGATGCCTAGTACTAGATTCTAGCGCCATAATAGCTCTTGCAGAGATAGGTATGGCGGATATCATGGAAGCGCCTGGCATGGAGATAATCGTGCCTCAAGCGGTCTACGAGGAGGTAGCAGTTAAGGGCCGCGGCAGGCCTGGCTCAGGAGAGCTAGAAGATCTCGTACGCCAAGGTAAGGTAAAGGTTTTAGCGCCACGGGATAGAGCGCTGGTGGAGGCTCTCCACGATCCTCTAGGTATAGGTGAATCGGAGGCAATAGCACTAGCAGTTGAGCATGGCTGCACGGTAATCCTCGATGATAGAATTGCAAGACTTAAAGCGAAATCCATGGGGCTAGCAGTCAAGGGAACAATAGGCCTCCTACGACTAGCATACGATAAAGGTATCATAGACAAAGACAAGCTAATCCGAGCACTAAGAGAACTAAAAGAACACGGGTTCAGGGTATCTGATAGTGTAATAAACGAGATTCTAAAGAAACTAAAACTAAAGTAGAACTAAAGAATAGTGGCGGGCTCGCCGAGAGTTTGAACCCGCGAGCCTCCGGCTCCGGAGACCCGCTCTAAATAAACCAATGTTGCATGAATCCATGAGGGAACGCAACATGCACTTCAGCGTGATAATCCTATTGGCAGCTCATTACCGATAATATTGCAACATGTCTGGGTAAAGGCCTTAGGTATTTTAAGGATCCTCATATATGCTTAATGTTTTGCATGAATCGTTTGAAATTAGGTTTGGAGTAATATCGTGTAAGAAGTGTGCCCATACTATGTAATTAACTTTATTTATTTTTATTTTTAAATATTTTGTCATAAATGTCTCTTCTGATGTAAAAGCCCAGGTCTAAGAGTTTAATATAGAGTTCTTCTATCGTCATTTTAATATAGCCTTGCTCATATAGTTTCCGTAGAATTGCTAGTGTTCCTATAACCTCTAATCCTAGCTCCCGGGCAAGCCTCCTCGCCCTCTTATCATCGATTACAGCAACCTTACCCTTGTTCAGTGCAACTAGTATAGCAGATGACTCTCCCGTGCCAAGCCTCGGGAAAGACACGGAAACTTCTTCAACCTTGAGCAGTCCCCTCCTCACCATGTCTTTTACCAGGTGATAGACGGCATCATCTTTTCTCCCAAGTTCAGACAATACACCCTGTGGGATCTGAGCTTCAGAAAACAACTCTGTCAAGGCTAATTCGAGTAACCCTAACTTTGATAGCACTATGAGGGGAGACGTGTTAAGAACCACTCTTAAAGAGCCTCTTGTAGGCTTCAATTTCTTCCTCTGCCTCCTCCTCGTCAACTACCTCATACTCTATCCCGAGCCTCCTCAACACCAGCCAAAGCTCATCGATACGTAAACCCAGCAGCTCGGCGGCCTTGCCCATAGAGATCCTGCGTGATAAGAGCAACCCCAGGACTAGGAAAAGCCTCTCCGGGTCTCGATAAGGAACTCTCTCACTCTTAATAATCTCTAAAATGGCTTTATCACGGCCCGCCATATAATACTCCCACAACTACCAACAGTGACCTAGACATTAAATACCATATGTTACCGCTAGCTCCATCCAAAACACTAGCTTATGGAATATAGCGGGCCCGCCGGGATTTGAACCCGCGAGCCTCCGGCTCCGGAGGCTGTCATTTAAATACACTGTCCCAGAAGCTGATGATGTTCTGGGACAGATAGGTAAAGTTTTTATACCTATTATCTAGTATATGGGACGGTTTAGCTTGGAGATTTAATGTTGTTAAAGCCTGGTCTATCTTGGGGGCGGCTAAGATTAATATCTTCTTCCTATAAGCATAAGGTAACTATAGGGGATTTAAGTGGCCAGGACTAGTGCCAAACGAGTTGTTATCGAGGTTCCTGAGGGTCTAAGGATTCCTCCTGGCGAGCTTGAGGAAAGACTCCGGATAGAACTAGCGTTGAGGCTTTATGAAAAGGGTATAGCGTCGCTGGGCCAGGCTAGAAGGATAGCGGGTCTCTCGAAATGGGATTTCCTAGAACTACTAGCCAGGGAAGGCATACCGCTACACTACGGTGAAGAGGAGTTGAAAGAAGACCTGGAGGTTGCTAAGAAGCTTGCAGAGAAGACAAGAGAGTAACAGAGCGGAGGGAGAGTTTCTAGTCGTCTCTAATTCAAGCGTTATTATCGCACTTGCCAGGATATGCCGTTTAGACCTCTTGGAGAAACCCTTTGGGAAGATCCTTGTCTCAGAAGCTGTCTGGAGGGAAATAGCAGTTAAAGGCAAGCCTGGCCATGAGAAGATAGTGAGGGCAGATTTCATACATGTAGGGAAAGCTGGTAATAGGAGGCTAGTAACTCTTCTTGAAGGGTTCGTGGATAGCGGTGAAGCAGAAGCAATAGTTCTAGCACTAGAGCGAAACGCAGATCTATTACTCGTCGACGACCGCGATGCAAGAGAAATAGCTAAAAAGCTGGGACTACAAGTAATGGGTACGCTAGGCGTGATAGCGCTAGCTAAATATGGAGGACTAATTCCTAAGGCAAAGCCAATAATAGATAAGCTCGTAGAAAGCGGCTTCTGGATATCTAGGAAGCTACTTGAAGAATTCCTTAGAGAACTAAGTGAACTCTAAGGACCTTAATAAACTATCATAAGATTTAATATAAAGCATTGATACCTACAGTCATGAGCAACTCACGTAGCCAAGATTTTATAATACGACATCAGGTAGGGATCGGTGGCCAGGTTGAATATGGCTGAGCTGTTAAACGTACTGGTTAAACTTGATAAGCTACTTGATAAGCATCGTATTGGATACATAGTAATTGGTAGTCTAGCAGACTATCTCCTAGGCATATCTGCAATCAAGCCCGACGACATCGACATACTTGTAAGCAAGGAAAACGTTGAGAAGCTAAACACCATGATTCAACAAGAACAAGGCATTGGTATGCTTGAGCCAGTAAGGTGGCGAGAAGGGAGTACGATTAGGGGATTCCATGGGAGAGTCTTACTGGATGGAGTGCTAGTAGACATCATGGCTGACGTACAGCTCAAGCACTTAGATAAATGGATGCTCTTCACATATGAAAAGCTTCTCCCATGTACGATAGAGACAAAAATAAATGACATAGCAACTGTGAGAATCCCATGCCCAGAGATCCAAGTTATAACTGATAAGGCGCTAGGCAGGTTGGAAAGGGCAAGAGCTATCGAGGGCGCCATAGATAAGAAGAGATGCAATGTAAGAATCAACTACTGTCTCTTAACGACCAATCACTGATTGGACTGCGGGGGCTCGCCGAGAGTTTGAACCCGCGAGCCTCCGGCTCCGGAGACCCGCACTATAAACATTCGGGTTGCACGAGTTCATGGAGAGATGCAACATGTGCTCAGATAGGATAAAGTGATAGTTTATCTCATAGATGTCCTCGGAGTAGAGACCTATATGCCGGAAAAGGCGTTACAGGAGATAGAAGAGCATTTAGTAGAGCTAGCCAAGAGAAAGAAAATACATATTGAAGAGCTAAGAGTGGCAGTAAGGATCCTATTACTAGGCGTGAAGATCATCGTGAAGCAAGCTTACACGGACTATTTGGAGACTGCCAAGAATTTGCGTGAACGATCTAGCAGATGCCGATTTCGTTGTCCTAGCACTGCATTTATCTGAGGAGTACGAGAAAGTGATACTATTAACATGGAACAAGAAAGACTATAAGGATGACTATCTCAAGACCTATAGAATACTTGTAAACATGCCTTCTAGTTTAATAATTTAATAAAATAAAAATATAATTAATTTAGCGTTGAAATAGAAGTGTAAAGTATTAAAGGAGAATCACCCATGTGACGGGCCAGCCGGGATTCAGAGCCCAAGACCCTGCGGCTCCGGAGGCCGACACTTAAAACAATCGTCCCATAGTTCTCCATTGAGTTGGGACGATTCCCTAATCTATTTATACCCTGTAGGATAATGTATGGGACGCCCATGTTATCGAGATTGTTTCTCTATTAAATTCTATTTTTATTTGAGATCTTTTATCGTGTGGGATCTTGGAGAGATAAAGATATTGGAATGTAATACCCTATAAGTAAGATGGGCATGGAGGTATCCAAAGAAATGGTGCTACTACCAGGATACAAATGGCTAGAAGTGGTGCCAGGAAAGCGTGGTGGCAGACCAACCGTTAGAGGAACTCGCATAACAGTTGACGATATTCTAGACATGCTTGCGGCTGGCTGGAGACCCGAAGAGGTTGCTGAGGAATTTGATATACCGTTGGAAGCCGTATATGAGGCATTAAGGTTTGCATCTAAGACGCTAAAGAGGGTTAGAGTCGTTGCTGAGGCTTCTAGCTGATGAAAATATACCTAAAAAGCTGGTAACCTTTTTGAGACAGTATGGCGTAGATGTTACTCGTTTACAAGACTTAGGTATCCGGGGTATTAGCGACAAAGAGTTAGTCAATATAGCAAACGAACTTGAGCGGATAATATTAACAAGAGACGCCGATTTTACAGTACCAAGTCTCTTATCTCTGATAAGGTATGGAGTAATCTACATTTCCTACCAGCCTTCTAAGAACGAAATACAAAGACTAGCCGAGAGAATAGCTTCAATGGCCAACCAGCTAGAGCCTAGGCCTGGGCTACTCATAGTCATAGAGCATGAATACATAGAAGTCTATGACTAGCATCTTACATCGCTAGTTTATAACCATGTCTAAATGCAGAAGTCTGAATAAAGGAAAAGTGATTTATCCTCCTGCAGCAGATAAGCTTGGCATTCCATTGAACGAGATATGGTTATCGGAACTGTTAAAGTAATATGAGGAATATGTACTGTTCCATGAGTTCCGCGAGATATTGTAT